>CAUTON010000041.1:0-11256 GCA_963539895.1 uncultured Streptococcus sp.
TTAGTATTTAATAAATAATCGAGGCTATAGACTTTTGTCCCAGCCTCTTTTAAATATTTTCTGGTATACAACGATTTCTTTGTTTTTAAACAGTTGTATTGCAACAGAAATCATAATGACATAATTTTATGGTATTTTAATAAAGGAGCATTCACGATAAAGGAGAAAGTATGTGGGAAGTTCGTACATCACATTGGTATGTCGGTCGTCTGATTATTAAAGACACCTGGCGATTCAGCTCAAAAGAAGAGGCAGAAGTTTTCAGGGCAACGTTACATGAGTCCTCGGAACTATACGAGGTTGAAGATTCATCTGAGGATGCAGAAAATAAGTAAAAACCCTTTTCAATTTTTCTGACAGTGCTATAATGCATTGAACAGAAATTTTGGAGATTTTTATGTCAACATCGGATACATCATTTGAAAAAGCGTCAGCAGCGGGCTTCCTAGTTGCTCTTGGTATTGTCTACGGTGATATCGGAACCAGCCCCCCCTTTACACTATGCAATCTTTGGTGGAAAACCAAGGTGGTCTTTCTGTTATCACAGAGGACTTTATTCTAGGGTCGATTTCCCTGATTATCTGGACCATGACGCTGATTACGACCATCAAGTATGTCGTCATTGCTTTGCGCGCAGATAATCATCATGAGGGTGGGATTTTCTCCCTCTATACCCTGGTGCGTAAGATGGCCAAGTGGTTGATTATTCCAGCCTTGATCGGTGGTGCGACGCTACTGTCGGATGGTGCTTTGACGCCAGTCGTGACAGTGACGACTGCGGTTGAAGGTCTCAAGTCTGTGCCAGGCCTCGGACATATCTACAGTAATCAAAATATTGTAGTTGCGACGACGCTGGCCATCATAACGGGGCTCTTCATCATTCAGCGCTTCGGGACAGGCTTTATCGGGAAGATTTTCGGGCCAGTCATGCTAGTCTGGTTTTCCTATCTGGGCATCAGTGGTTTTCTCAATAGTCTGACCAATCTAGCAGTCTACAAGGCCTTTAATCCATACTATGCTATCCATTTGCTCCTCAGTCCTGAAAATCACCAAGGGTTGATGATTTTGGGGTCAATTTTCCTTGCGACGACAGGGGCAGAAGCCCTCTACTCGGATATGGGGCATGTTGGCCGAGGGAATATCTATGCTAGTTGGCCCTTTGTCAAAGTTTGCATTCTTCTTTCTTATTTTGGTCAGGGAGCTTGGATTTTGAGTCATACCGACAGCGGTATTGAGCTCAATCCTTTCTTTGCTAGTGTTCCAGCTGGTTTATCGGTCTTTGTGGTTGTACTGGCAGCGCTTTCAGCCATCATTGCCTCGCAAGCCATGATTTCAGGTTCCTTTACCTTGGTGTCAGAAGCTATCCGTCTCAAAATTTTCCCCATGCTCAAGATTACCTATCCTGGCCAAAGTTTGGGTCAGCTCTATATTCCTGTAATTAACTGGGGACTTTGGATCATTACCAGCGCTATTGTCCTGCATTTTCGGACTTCGGCACACATGGAGGCGGCCTACGGTCTAGCCATCACGGTGACCATGCTCATGACCACCATTCTTCTCACCTACTATCTCCTTTTGCAAAAGATTCGCCCGATTTTTGTTTACACGCTCATGGCTTTCTTTGCTTTTGTAGAATTGGTTTTCTTTGCCGCATCGGCGGGCAAGATTCTCCACGGTGGATATGTGGTTGTGATTCTAGCTGCGCTCATTATCTTTGTCATGTTTATCTGGCTTAAGTCCAATCAAATCACCAAGAAATATGTCAAGTTACTGGATTTACAGAAATATCAAGGGCAACTAGATCAGCTTCGTAAGGACCATCGCTATGCGCGTTACCACACGAATGTTGTCTACCTGACCAATCGGATGGAAGGCCACAAGATTGACTATTCTATCCTGTATTCCATTTTGGATAAAAAGCCAAAACGGGCAGAGGTTTACTGGTTTGTCAAGGTTAATGTGACGGACGAACCCTACACAGCGGAGTACACGGTAGACACTATGGGGACGGATTTTATCGTTCAAGTAGAGCTTTTCTTAGGATTCCGTGTCCGTCAAGAAGTGCCACGTTATTTAAGAACTATTGTGCAAGATATGATGGCCACAGGGCAACTCAAAGAACAGCATCAGGACTATACAGTTAGCCCTGGTCGTGTGGTCGGCGACTTCCGCTTTATCGTGCTAGAAGAGCGCGTAGCCAATGCTCGTCAGATGCCAGCCTTTGAACGATTTGTCCTCCAAACCAAAGGCTTCATCAAGCGATTTACAGCGACTCCTGTCCGCTGGTTTGGCTTGCAGTTCTCCGAGGTAAGCACCAAAACTGTGCCGCTAGCCATGTCGGATGTCACAAATCTGGAAATCCATCCCAAAGCATAACTAAACATATAAGTCAGACTACTGTCTGGCTTTGTTTATTTTTTCATGAAGTGATATAATCGAGGGTATGAAACGAATTTACTTGATTATTTCTCGGACCAACACGAAAATAGGGGCTCTGATTCGAGCGGTGACGCGCTTTGATTATAACCATGTCTCCATCGCACTGGAGCAGGACCTCATACCCATGTACTCCTTTGCCCGCTATCATCAGAATAATCCTTTTAATGGGGGCTTTGTCGAAGAGTCCATTCGTCGGTATTTGACAGAAAAAAAGGATGTTGAGTTTGTGATTTTTCCGATTGAAATCACGGATGAATGCTACCGAGACTTGCTGGAACATCTAGAACAAATGAAAGAAGACAGGGATTTGCACCGTTATAGCTTCATTGAGGCAGGAACTTCGTATTTTTCTTTTTTTAGATACGAATCAGAAAATAATTACAACTGTCTCAGTTTCGCAGAAAGCATTCTTCGAAAAACACAAGTATTGCCCGCTCAACAGGAAGTGAAGTCCATTAAGGACCTATATGATTATCTCAATCAACAATACGAAAAGGAAATCCGTACCATTTCTTACCAGGAGAGAGATGCTTATGCCTGGAATGCAGATGAATTTTTGAAATAATGTATACAGACAAAAGGAGCTTGAGACAATCGTCTCAGAGCTCCTTTACAATTTTTCATTGACGTATTTGACAAAGTGATTCCACCAAACCTTGAGGGCGTTGGAGCGCTCGACAGAATTTTTGGCGACCATTTCGACAGTTGGAGCGACCCCACTCAGGTATTGGTCTCCAGAAAGGTCTAAGGTTAAAGTGCCGACTGTATCCCCTTTACTTACAGCCGCCTTGTAGCCCTCCTCGTTTGTGGAAAATGTGGCAGTAGGAGTCTCGCTATCCCCCGCTTGGATATAGGTTAAATCTTCTTTTGCAATTGCGGTGACAGATTCTTCCTTTCCATCTATGACGGTGGCGGTGCTTTTCTCGTAACGATCTCCCGCTTCTACGAGAGTCGCAGTAGCAAAGTTATTAGCAATATAGTCAAGTAGATTATATGTAGCTGAAAAGCGGGCGTAGCTATCTGAGTCAGCATTATCCGCATTGAGAATAACAGCAATCACTGGAATGCCATTTTCAGTAGAAGTAGCCACAAATGAAGGGCCTGCCAGTGCAGTTGTTCCTGTTTTCAGACCTGTGATGCCTTCGCGATAGTAGGGATAGCCAGCCAGCATGTAATTCCATGTCGTAATATCTGTACCGGCAAAGTTATAAGTTGTCTGTGAAGTAATTTGAAGGACTTGAGGATAATCTTGAATCAAGTGCTGAGCGATAATCGCCACATCTTTAGCCGACATCAGATTCTCATCGTCGCTACTAGAATCTGGGTAAATATTTTCCCCCAACATTGAATTATTGAGGCCGGAAGCATTGACGATGGTGGCATCGGTAATTCCCCACTCTTCAACTTTTGCCTTCATCATGTCAACAAACGCTGGCTCACTGCCGCCGATATGCTCTGCTAGCGCAATAGCTGCACTGTTAGCAGACGCGACTAGAGAAGCGTTGAGCAGTTGCTCTACAGTGTAGCTGCGAGCCTCCAACGGGACGTTACTCGCTTCAGAATTGAGTGTCAAGTTGTAGGCGTAGTCTGAAATGGCAACTTGTGTGTCTAAAGAAAGAGTCCCTTCAGCAATCGCTTCATAGACCAAATAAGCTGTTAGAATTTTGGTGATAGAAGCAATCCCGTCAGCTGTTGTCGCGTCTTTGGCATATAAAATTTGACCCGTATTTGCTTCGACCACGATAGCATGCTCCGCAGCCGCTTCAAAGGCAACCTCTTCAGCAGTCTCCGTTTCAGTAGTTGATTCGGTTCCTTCTGTTGATTCGGAAGGATCAGTAGTCTCCGTAACTTCTGTAGTACCTGTACCTTCCGTCGTCTCAGTTGTTTCCGTTGTTTCAGCAGTTTCAGAAGTATCTTCGGCAAAAACAAGGGGAGTGGAACAGGCGACTAGTAGTAAGACCAGAGATAAGAATGTAACAATACGTTTCAAGACAAAACCTCATTTAAACTTTTTTACTATTATAACATAAATAACTATAACATAAATAACGGACGCCAAAAGAAAGGAAGATGTTTGGATAATCAAACCTTACAATATTCAGAAGATTTACAATACTACAAAAACAACTTTACAACAGTTTCCTAAAATGGTACAATCGAATCATAGTATTTAAGAATTGTTTAAGAAACAATTCGCAAAAGTTTAGAGGAGAACTTTTTTATGCAAAAAAGAAAACTTGCAGCTCTTGCTGGTGTAACCTTGCTTTCAGCAGGTTTCTTGGCAGCATGTGGCAGCGCAGCTTCAAATGGTGACTCATCTGCACCAACTACTTATTCATATGTCTTTACAAGTGACCCAACAACCTTGGATTACACAGTACGTAATGCTGCTGAAACAACAGACATTACGACTAACTTGGTAGATGGTTTGCTGGAAAACGACAAGTACGGTAACTTGATTCCATCATTGGCAGAAAGCTGGACTGTATCAGCTGATGGTTTGACTTATACTTACAAACTCCGCGAAGGTGTGATGTGGTACACTTCTGATGGCGAAGAGTATGCTGAAGTGACTGCACAAGACTTTGTAACTGGTTTGCAACACGCTGCAGACAGCGAATCTGAGGCCCTTTACTTGGTGCAAGATTCTATCAAAGGTTTGGCAGCTTACTTGGATGGTTCAGACAAAGACTTTGCTAACGTTGGTGTGAAAGCAGTAGATGACTATACTGTTGAGTACACATTGGCACAAGCTGAGCCATACTGGAATTCTAAGACCACAATGGGTATCCTTCAACCAATCAACGCTGAATTCTTAGAAAGTAAAGGCGAAGATTTCGGTTCAGTAGACCCAACAAGTATCCTCTACAATGGAGCTTACTTCCTGTCAGCCTTCACTTCAAAATCATCTATCGAATTTACTAAGAATGAAAACTACTGGGATGCAGAAAATGTAAACATCGACGAAGTGAAATTGACGTTCTATGATGGTCAAGACCCAGAGTCACTCATCAATGGTTACATGGATGGTAACTACACTGTCGCACGTGTCTTCCCTAACTCTTCAAGCTACGCATCTGTGCAGGAACAATTCGGTGATAACATCGTCTACAGCATGCAAGATGCAACAACGTACTATGCGGCTGTCAACGTTGACCGTACTCTTTACGACCACACTTCTAAGACTACTGACGCTGAAAAATCTTCAACAAAAGCAGCTTTGCTGAACAAAGATTTCCGTCAAGCACTTTCTTTTGCAATCAACCGCGAAACTTACTCAGCACAATCAAATGGAGAAGATGGTGGTGCTAAAGCAGTTCGTAACACATTGACGCCAACTAACTTTGTATCAATCGGCGAAAAGACATTCGGTGATGTAGTCGAAGAACAAATCGTTCAATATGGCGAAGAGTGGGCAGATGTAGACTTGTCAGATGGACAAGATGGTATCTACGATGCGGAAAAAGCAAAAGCACAATTGGAAACGGCTAAAACAGCTCTCTCTGCAGAAGGCGTAACCTTCCCAATCCATATCGATATTCCAGTTGACCAAACTTCTGAAATCAATGTACAACAAGCACAATCACTGAAACAATCAGTTGAAGATGCACTTGGTACTGACAATGTAGTCATTGACTTGCAAATGCTGGATAAAGATACTTATCTGAATGCTACTTACTATGCAACAACTCCTGAACAAGCAGACTTCGATATCTCTACTTCAGCTGGTTGGGGACCAGACTACAGTGACCCATCAACTTACCTAGATATCATGAGCGCTGAAACTGGTGCGACAGTTCACTATATCGGTGTTGCTGCAGGCGAAGACGCTGAATTGGCTAAACAAGTTGGTTTGGATGAATACCAAGCTATCTTGGACGAAGCATCTGCTGAAACTTCTGACATGGAAAAACGCTACACGCTTTATGCACAAGCACAAGCTTGGTTGACAGATTCAGCTTTGATTATCCCAACTATCAGCTTGGGTGCATCTCCATCTGTTCGTAATGTCGTACCATTCTCTGGTGCTTACTCAGCAGTAGGTATCAAAGGTGGAGCAAACACTTACTTCAAGTACATGGAATTGCAAGACGAACCTGTAACGGTTGAACAATACGATGAAGCGAAAGCGACTTGGGAAGAAGAAAAAGCTAAATCAAATGCGGAAGCGCAAGCAGATTTGGCGAACCACGTCGAAGAATAAGATTCGAGAAATCAATTTCAGGAGAACTTTCTCTACGATATAGAGAAAGTTCTTTTGAAGTTTGGAGGAAAGAGAATGAAAAAGTACATTTTGGGCCGTATCTTGCGTTCCCTTCTATCTCTCTTTTTAGTCACAACAGTGATTTATACCATTATCTATACAATGGTGCCGAGACGATATATTTTTAAGTCGGACACACTTTACAGTAAAATGGCTGCAACCCCAGATAAAAAAGCGGATTATGAAAACACCGTATTTGAAAAAATGGGTTATATTGACTACTTAGATAGTAAAGAATTGCAGGAAGCTGCATCGGAGTTTGACGATAGCGTCACAAATGAAAACACTGATGCGAACAAAGAGATTTACGAAGACTATATTGAAGAAGTTGGGGACGGATGGGAACTCCACCAATTTGAAGAGAGTGGTCTCTTTTACGCTACCCGCGAAATTCCACTTTATCAGCGGATTTATGAGTTTTATGGTGACTTGATTCAAATTGATCATCCATGGAAGATTCAGGATGAAAGCAATCCAGACCTAGAACGCTATATCAGAGTTGAAAACGATCCGGCTATCGGCTGGTCTGTCGTGGGTTCAGGGACAGAGCATAGGTATCTCCTCTACTTTAATAGCCAATTCCCTTATATTCACCAAAACTTTATCACACTTGATTTGGGGATTTCTTACCCGACCTATGCAAACATTGACGTTCTGCAAGTCTTGACACAAGGTCAAGGGAAGACCCTTTCTACGGATGTTACCTTCCCGACTGGTGTCACCAAGAAATCTAGTGTCGACATCTATAGCCGAACTTACAAATCTCCATCCAGCATGGACTCAAAAGATATTACAAACTTCGGTGAGGGAGATTCCTATTCTGCGACCAAGACCCGTTATCAGGATCCATCGATGATGGTTAGCTCTTCTATTATCGGCTTGATTGGCTTGTTCATTGCTTATGCTGTAGGAATTCCTCTAGGAATGTTTATGGCACGATACAAAAATCGTCTATTCGATAGCGTATCGACAGCTACCCTTAGCTTCTTGATGGCCTTACCTTCCATTGCCTTCATCTATATTTTCAGATTGGCTGTGGGTACTCTTTTTGGATTACCAGACACTTTCCCTGCTTTAGGTGCTAGTGATTGGCGCTCCTATGTGTTGCCGTCATTGATTCTTGGTTTCTTAACAATGCCAGGTATTGCAGTGTGGATCCGTCGCTACATGATTGACTTGCAATCAAGTGACTTTGTTCGTTTCGCCCGTGCAAAAGGTCTGACAGAGTCAGAAATCTCTCGTAAGCACATCTTCAAAAATGCCATGGTACCGATTGTTGTTGGGATTCCAGGAGCAATTATCGGTGTTATTTCTGGTGCGACCTTGACAGAGTCTGTCTTTGCATTCCCAGGTATGGGTAAGATGTTGATTGACTCCATCAATGCATCTAACAACTCAATGGTTATTGGACTGAGCTTTATTTTTGCAGCCTTTTCTATCATTGGTTTGTTGCTTGGGGATATCTTGATGACAGTACTTGATCCACGTATTAAATTGACAGGAAACGGAGGTAAATAATGGCTACAATAGATAAAAGTAAATTTCAGTTTGTTGAGCGTGATGATTTTGCCTCTGAAGTAATTGATGCACCAGCCTATTCTTACTGGGGATCTGTTTTCCGTCAATTCATCCGCAAAAAATCCACTATTTTTATGCTCGTGATTTTGGTTGCCATCGTACTGATGAGCTTCTTATATCCAATGTTTTCAAGCTATGATTTCAATGATGTAAGTAAAATCAACGACTTCTCGGCCCGCTACAATTGGCCAAATGCAGAAAACTGGTTTGGTACAGACGCCAATGGTCAGTCCCTCTTTGATGGTGTATGGTTTGGTGCCCGCAATTCGATCATCATTTCCTTGGTTGCGACCGTCATCAATATGACACTTGGAGTGATTGTGGGGGCAATTTGGGGAATTTCAAAAACTGTCGATGTCATCATGATGGAAGTATATAACGTCGTTGCCAACGTTCCGTACATGCTGATTATCATCGTATTGACCTATGCTCTAGGAGCTGGTTTCTGGAACTTGATTTTAGCCTTCTGTTTGACGGGCTGGATTAGCACGGCCTATTCTATCCGTGTGCAAATCATGCGCTACCGCGACTTAGAGTACAATATGGCCAGCCGCACATTGGGGACTCCAACTTTTAAATTAGTTGTCCGCAATATTTTGCCTCAATTGGTGTCCGTCATTGTGACCTCTGTCAGCCAAATGTTACCAGCTTATATTTCTTCAGAAGCCTTTCTGTCCTACTTTGGACTCGGTCTACCAACGACTGTGCCAAGTCTTGGGCGTCTAATTTCTAAGTATTCTCAGAATGTGACGACGAACGCCTACTTGTTCTGGATTCCTTTGGCAGCACTCGTATTAGTTTCCCTCTCTCTCTTCATCGTTGGACAAAATCTTTCCGACGCTAGTGACCCACGTACCCATAGATAAGGAGTCGATATGACAGCAAATAAAAATGTAATATTATCTGCTAACGATGTGGTAGTGGAATTTGACGTACGTGATAGTGTTTTGACGGCTATCCGCAATGTCTCGCTTGAGTTGATTGAAGGGGAGGTCTTGGCCCTCGTGGGAGAATCTGGATCAGGAAAGTCAGTTCTGACCAAGACCTTTACTGGGATGCTGGAAGAAAACGGTCGTATCGCCCAGGGGTCAATCAATTACCGGGGACAAGAGTTGACAGATCTGACTCGTCACCAGGATTGGGAAGAAATCCGCGGTGCTAAGATTGCAACCATTTTCCAAGATCCAATGACCAGCCTTAGCCCAATCAATACGATTGGTAGCCAGATTACAGAAGTCATCACAAAACATCAAGGAATTTCTGGCAAGGAAGCAAGAGAGCTAGCCATTGACTACATGAACAAGGTCGGGATTCCAGAGGCAGAAAAACGCTTTGACGAATACCCATTCCAATATTCTGGTGGGATGCGTCAGCGGATTGTTATTGCGATTGCCCTAGCTTGCCGTCCAGATATCCTCATCTGTGACGAGCCTACTACGGCGCTTGACGTAACAATTCAAGCACAAATTCTCGATCTGCTCAAATCTCTTCAAAAAGAATACCAGTTCACCACCATCTTTATTACCCATGACCTCGGAGTTGTGGCAAGTATTGCCGATAAAGTGGCAGTCATGTACGCCGGAGAAATTGTTGAATATGGTACGGTCGAAGATATCTTCTACGATCCTCGCCATCCATACACATGGAGCTTGTTGTCCAGTTTACCTCAGTTAGCAGACACTAAAGACAGCCTCTACTCGATTCCAGGGACACCACCGTCCTTGTATACTCAAATCAAGGGTGATGCCTTTGCGCTTCGTTCGGATTATGCTATGCAGATTGACTTCGAAGAGAAAGCACCAGTTTTTCAGGTGAACGCGACTCACTGGGCTAAAACTTGGCTCTTGCATCCAGATGCGCCGCAAGTTGAAAAACCTGCCCTCATCCAAAATCTGCACGAAAAAATTAAAGCCAAAATGGCGCCAGAAGAAAAATAGGAGGAAGAAATGACTGAAAAATTAGTTGAAATCAAAGATTTAGAAATTTCTTTCGGATCTGGTAAAAACAAATTCGTTGCTGTTAAAAATGCCAATTTTTTCATCAATAAGGGAGAAACCTTCTCTCTAGTTGGAGAATCTGGTTCGGGGAAGACAACAATTGGACGTGCCATTATTGGATTGAACGAGACGAGCGGCGGGGATATTCTTTACAAAGGCGAAAAAATTAACGGGAAAAAATCTAAAGCCGAGACTCGCGATCTTATTCGCAAGATTCAGATGATTTTCCAAGACCCAGCTGCCAGCTTGAACGAACGTGCGACCGTTGATTATATCATTTCCGAAGGTCTTTATAATTTTAAACTTTTTGCAAACGAAGAAGAACGTAAAGAAAAAGTACGTAATATTTTGAATGAAGTTGGTCTGCTTGCTGAGCACTTGACACGTTATCCACATGAATTTTCAGGTGGACAACGTCAGCGTATTGGGATTGCCCGTGCCCTCGTTATGGAGCCAGAATTCGTTATTGCAGATGAGCCAATTTCAGCATTGGACGTCTCAGTCCGTGCTCAAGTCCTAAATTTGCTCAAAAAATTCCAAAAAGAATTGGGTTTGACTTATCTTTTCATTGCTCACGATTTATCAGTGGTGCGATTTATCTCAGACCGCATTGCGGTCATCCATAAAGGAGTAATCGTTGAAGTGGCAGAGACCGAAGAGTTGTTCCTCAATCCTATCCACCCATACACCCAATCCTTGCTTTCTGCGGTGCCAATTCCAGACCCATTATTGGAACGCCAAAAAGAATTGATTGTTTACGATGTGAATCAGCATGACTACAGTCAAGATAAGCCAGAAATGGTTGAAATCAAACCTGGCCACTACGTTTGGTGCAATAAATCTGAGCTTGCCTCTTATAAAAAACAACTAAAATAAGAGTTGAAGAAAAAAACTCCTAAAAAACATTTCAAGAGAGTACGCTTCTGTACTCTCTTTTCATATCCTCAAATAGAAAAGTGACATAGATGTCCTGTACAG
>CAUTON010000042.1:0-11201 GCA_963539895.1 uncultured Streptococcus sp.
ATTAAAAAGCTAGAGTTCCACCATTGGGAATCCCTAGCTTTTTTGTGACTGAGAATTATTTTGTCTCAACCTCTTTTTTGTTTGAAAATGATAGAAAGTGATTGACATTGATAGATAATGATGTATAATGAAACTGTAAACGATTGCAAAGGAGGCGTTTCAAATCTTAAAATCTGAACGAAAATCTTTCATTTCTGAGAAAGTTTCTGAAAATCAATTTGTCAAGTTAGACAAATTAGTTGAGCAACTGGAAACGTCTGAATCGACTGTTCGCAGGGATTTAGATGAATTGGAAGCAGAAGGAATTCTTCGTCGTGTACATGGTGGTGCAGAGTCACTTCACAATTTGCAAAGAGAGGAATCCGTCTCTGAAAAATCTATCAAAAACTTGCAAGAAAAAGAAAGAATTGGCCGTTATGCAGCGCATTTAGTCAATGATGGGGATGTCATTTTCTTAGATGCGGGAACGAGTACCAGTTTTGTGATTCCTTATTTACACAGTAAGGACATCACGGTCGTCACGAATTCTATCCGACATGCTGCCGAGCTGATGAATCGCCATATTCACACCATCATCATCGGTGGTCAGATAAAAGATTCTACGGAAGCTGTGGTAGGTGAAATGGCGATGGAACAACTATCAGCCATGAATTTCAACAAGGCTTTTATCGGAATGAATGGGGTTGATAAAGGATACTTTACAACGCCAGATATGGCAGAAGCGCACATCAAGCGTCTGGTCATTGAAAATGCGAGTGAGTCCTTTGTGCTGGTCGACCATTCAAAATTTGAACATGTTTCATTTGCAAGAGTGGCGCCAGTCAGTCACGCATTTATCGTGACGGATAAGATTTCTGGAAATTTGCAAAAAGATATTGAAAAACAAACGGAGGTAGTGGTAGTTTGATTTATACAGTAACCCTAAACCCTGCGATTGATTTCATCGTCCGTCTGGATACAATTGAGCTCGGAGGAGTCAATCGGATGGATAGCGATGATAAATTTGCTGGTGGCAAAGGCATCAATGTCAGTCGAATCTTGAAGAGACTGGGGATTGATAATACAGCTACTGGTTTTATCGGTGGTTTTACGGGAAAATTTATAGAAGATGGTTTGCAAGCTGAGGATATCAACACTCGATTTGTCACGGTTGACCAAGACACGCGGATTAACGTTAAAATCAAGTCAGCCCAAGAAACAGAAATCAACGGGACTGGTCCTGTCATTACAGACCAGCAGTTGGCTGAGCTAGAAGAAATTCTATCCAATCTGTCGGCAGATGACGTGGTAGTCTTTGCTGGGTCTGCTCCTAGCAATCTGGGCAACCAAGTCTACAACAGGCTCATTCCCTTGGTACGCAAAACAGGTGCTCAAGTAGTCTGTGATTTTGAAGGTCAAACCTTACTTGACTCGCTGGCCTACCAGCCCCTCCTTGTCAAACCGAATAACCATGAATTGGAAGCCATCTTTGGCGTGACACTGAATGGCATCGCAGATGTTGAGAAATATGCTCGAGAAATCCTTGCCAAAGGTGCACAAAATGTCATCGTGTCCATGGCTGGTGACGGGGCGCTCTTGGTCACTCAGGAAGCTGCTTACTTCGCCCAACCAATTAAGGGCACTGTCAAGAACTCGGTGGGAGCTGGCGATTCCATGGTGGCTGGCTTTACGGGAGAATTCGTCAAGTCTGCTAACCCAGTCGAAGCCCTAAAATGGGGTGTAGCCTGTGGAACTGCCACTGCCTTTTCTGACGATTTGGCAAGCATTGAATTTATCAAAGAAACTTATGAAAAAGTTGAGGTAGAAAGATTATGAAAATTCAGGATTTACTGAACAAAAATGTCATGTTGCTGGACTTGCAAGCAACCACTAAAGAGGCTGTGATTGATGAAATGATCGACAGCCTAGTAAAAAACGGTGTAGTCACTGACTTTGATACTTTCAAAGCAGGGATTATGAATCGTGAAGCGCAGACTTCTACTGGTCTGGGTGATGGAATTGCAATGCCACACAGCAAAAATTCTGCGGTTAAAGAAGCAACTGTCCTCTTTGCCAAATCGGCTGCTGGTGTGGATTACGAGTCTCTTGATGGTCAACCAACTGATCTCTTCTTCATGATTGCGGCTCCAGATGGAGCAAATGACACTCACTTGGCAGCCCTTGCTGAATTGTCCAAATATCTCTTGAAAGATGGCTTTGCTGACCAATTGCGCAAGGTATCATCTGCTGACGAAGTTATTGCTGCTTTTGACGCGGCTCAAACCGAGTCTGGCACCCAAACTGTTGCACCGCAGGCTGGTCAAGATTTCATCGTAGCTGTAACGGCCTGTACAACAGGAATTGCCCACACGTACATGGCAGAAGAAGCACTTAAGAAAACTGCTGCTGAAATGGGAGTCGGCATCAAAGTTGAAACCAATGGGGCTTCAGGTGTTGGCAATAAACTGACTGCAGAAGATATCGCAAAAGCAAAAGGTGTTATTATCGCAGCGGATAAAGCAGTAGAAATGGCCCGTTTCAACGGAAAACCACTGGTTAATCGTCCTGTTGCAGATGGGATTAAGAAAACTGAAGAGCTAATCAATTTAGTCATTGATGGTAAAGCTGATACGTATGTTTCAAAAGAAGGAGCTGCTACCGTGCAATCAGAAGAAAAATTGTCTGTCGGTCAAGCATTCTACAAACACTTGATGAGCGGGGTTTCTCAAATGTTGCCATTCGTTATCGGTGGTGGTATCATGATTGCCCTTGCCTTCCTCTTTGACAACCTTTTGGGTGTACCAACGGATCAATTGAGTAACCTTGGTTCTTACCATCAGATTGCTGCAATCTTTAAAGGGATTGGGGATGCAGCTTTTGGTTTCATGATCCCAGTTTTTGCAGGTTATGTGGCCTATTCTATCGCTGAAAAACCAGGTTTGGTGTCTGGTTTTGTGGCTGGATCAATCGCATCAAGCGGTTTGGCATATGGGAAAGTAGCCTTTGCTGCTGGCGGTGAAGAAACTCTTGCCTTGACAGGTGTCCCATCTGGTTTCCTCGGAGCTCTCGTCGGTGGTTTCTTGGCAGGTTATGTAGTTCTTGCTATCAAGAAATATGTGAAAGTTCCTCGCTCATTGGAAGGGGCAAAATCTATCCTCATCTTGCCACTCTTTGGTGTTATTATCACAGGTCTTCTCATGTTGGCGGTTAATATCCCAATGGCGGCTATCAATACAGCTCTTAACAACTTCTTGAATGGCTTGTCTGGTGGTTCAGCTGTCCTGCTTGGTCTTCTGGTCGGAGGTATGATGGCAGTCGATATGGGTGGCCCAGTCAACAAGGCGGCCTACGTCTTTGGTACGGGTACTCTTGCAGCGTCGGTGACAAGCGGTGGTTCAATCGTCATGGCAGCTGTCATGGCTGGTGGTATGGTTCCACCACTTGCAGTATTTATTGCAACGCTTTTGTTCAAAAATAAATTCACACAAGAAGAACGCGATAGCGGCCTGACAAATATTATCATGGGTCTGTCATTCATCACAGAAGGGGCTATTCCATTTGCAGCTGCTGACCCAGGTCGTGCAATTCCAAGTTTCATTGCTGGTTCAGCATTGGCGGGAGCACTCGTTGGTCTGTCTGGTATCAAACTGATGGCTCCTCATGGAGGAATCTTTGTCATCGCATTGACAAGCAGCCCACTCCTCTACCTTGCCTATGTGTTGATTGGGGCAGTTGTTTCTGGAGTTCTCTTTGGAATGCTTCGTAAATCAAAATAATCACGATTATAATTAAGAGCTGACGTTGGTCAGCTCTTTTAAATTTTCTGAAAATATGATAGAATGGGTATTATTTTGTGAGGAGAAATTTATGGAATTAGTCCGTGGAAAAGAAGTTGTCCATCAATATCATTTTGACCGCCGTAATCCAGCATGGGAAAAGAAAAAAGGCGAACCAAAAACAAAATTAAAAGTTAATTTTCAATTGGTGGAGCATAAAAAAGAAGAGCAGGCAACTAATATCATTGCATTCCTGAATTTTATGGTCGTTGTGGAAGGGTATGTTATTTCAGGTTCTATTTCACAGCAGACTGTCATCAAAAATCGGATTGTCAATAGCCCACAAGAATTGACGGATGAAGAAAAGCGTACTTTGTCACTACCACTATTAGATATGCTGAAACGATTGAGTTACGAAGTGACTGAGATTGCCTTTGACAAACCTGGAATCAAATTGGAGTTTTAAGATGAAATTAGCAGTGATAACCGATTCATCGGCTGCGTTACCGAGTGAGGTAGCCGGACATCCAGATTTGTTCGTGTTAGATATTCCAGTCACAATTGATGGTACTTCCTATGTGGAAGGGGTTGATTTAACCTCTGAGGAATTTTATGAGAAAATGGCAGCTTCAAGTGAGCTACCGAAGACGAGTCAACCAAGTCTAGCAGCTTTGGATGATATTTTGGGACAATTACCTAGAAAAGGCTACACCCACGCTATTGGTTTGTTTTTGTCATCGGGCATTTCAGGCTTTTGGCAAAACATCCAATATTTAACTGATGAACATCCAGATTTAGCACTTGCCTTTCCTGATACGCGAATCACTTCAGCTCCGCTAGGTATGATGGTGGAAAATACGCTGAACTGGGCAGCATTGGGGCAAGGATTTGACGAGATTTCGCATAAATTGGACCAGCAGATTGCCTCAACGAAAGCCTTTATCATGGTAGATGACTTGAATCACCTAGTCAAAGGTGGGCGTCTGTCAAACGGGGCAGCTATTTTAGGCAATCTTCTCAGTATCAAGCCAATATTGTACTTCAATGATGAAGGTGTCATCGAAGTCTACGAGAAGGTGCGGACAGAGAAAAAGGCAGTCAAACGGCTCTTGGATATCCTAAAAGACTGCACGGCTGACCAGCGCTATCAGGTGGCTATCATCCACGCAAATGCACCTGAAAAAGCTGTGGCCTTTCAAGAGATGATTGCGGCGGAAAATGTTGCGACTGATTTACCAATCGTTACCTTTGGATCTGTCATCGGGACTCACCTAGGTGAAGGAGCGGTTGCATTTGGAATTACCCCTATTTTGGACTAGGAGGAAAATCGTATGTCAATTAAAGTCATTATTGCAGGATTTAAAGGGAGAATGGGTTCTACTGCCCTTGAGATGGTAAAAGGTGACAGCGAGCTTGAACTGGCTGCCTTACTGGATCCCTTTGCAGAAGAAAAAGAAATCGACGGTGTTCCAGTCTTTAATACCAAGGAAGCAGTCGTTGGTGTAGAGGCAGATGTCTGGGTAGATTTTACCATGCCAAAGGTTGCCTATGAAAATACCCGTTTTGCTTTGGAAAATGGATTTGACCCTGTAGTGGGGACGACAGGCTTCACCGAAGAGCAAATCAAGGAATTAACAGCCCTATCTGCTGAAAAGGGACTAGGCGGCCTCATCGCTCCAAACTTTGCTATCGGGGCTATTTTGCTCATGCAATTTGCAGCCCAAGCTTCCAAGTATTTCCCAAATGTGGAAATCATCGAGCTCCATCATGACAAGAAAAAAGATGCGCCATCAGGTACGGCTGTGAAAACCGCTGAACTGATTTCCGAGGTGCGTGAGTCAATTACTCAAGGTGCTGCTGACGAAGAGGAGCTTATTGCTGGAGCGCGTGGTGCTGAATTTGATGGCATGCGGATTCACTCCGTGCGCCTGCCAGGATTGGTAGCCCATCAGGAAGTTATCTTTGGAGCGCAAGGAGAAGGCTTGACCATTCGCCATGATTCCTATGATCGGATTTCCTTTATGAGCGGAGTGAACCTTGGTATCAAGGAAGTCGTCAAACGCAATCAATTAGTTTACGGTTTGGAACACTTACTATGAAATTAACCAATCTGCCTTCTGAGTTTCAGAAGGCTTTGCCAATTTTAGAGAAAATAAAAGCTGCTGGCTTTGAGGCCTACTTCGTTGGAGGGTCCGTTCGGGATGCGCTGCTCAATCGGCCTATCCACGATGTGGACATCGCAACCTCTTCCTATCCGCAGGAGACCAAAGCTATTTTCCCACGGACTGTCGATATCGGTATTGAGCATGGGACGGTCCTTGTTTTGGAAAATGGGGATGAGTACGAGGTGACGACCTTCCGGACGGAGGATGTCTATGTGGACTACCGCAGACCGTCTAGCGTCTCTTTTGTGCGCTCGCTAGAAGAAGATCTCAAACGTCGTGATTTCACAGTCAATGCCTTTGCCCTAGACGAAACGGCTCAAGTCATCGACCTTTTTGATGGACTTACGGACCTGGACAATCGCGTTTTACGAGCAGTAGGAGTACCGTCTGAGCGCTTCAACGAAGATGCTCTACGCATCATGCGGGGCTTTCGCTTTGCTGCTAGTTTGGATTTTGACATTGAGCCCACGACCCTTGCTGCCATGGTAGAGACTAGCCCCCTCTTGGAGAAGATTTCAGTAGAGCGGGTCTTTATCGAGTTTGACAAGCTTCTCATGGCCCCTCATTGGAAAAAGGGCTTAACAGCCCTACTAGACAGTGGTGCACTGACCTACTTGCCAGATTTAAAGGGGCTGGAAGAAGGGGTACGTAATTTGATGGAAAACTTGTCAAGCGACTTTGTCTTCACTTCGTCAGAACAAGCCTGGGCAACTCTGCTCTATGCTATCCAGCTACCAGATGCAAAATCCTTTCTCAAAAAATGGAAAACCTCTAATGACTTCCAAAAGCAAGTGGTCCAGTTGGTCGAGATTTTCCAACTAAGAGAGACAGAGCAGGTGACCAAGGAAATCTGCTACCGCTATGGCAAGGAGATGCTGGACTTGGTTGAAGAGGTGCGGATGGCTCTGGGATTGGCAGTTGATTTTGAGCGGATAGCAGCAGTGGATGCAGCACTCATCATCCACGACAGGCACGAAATCGTGATCAATGGTGGACAGCTGATGAAAGAGCTAGACTTGAAACCAGGACCAGCCTTAGGTCGCTTGCTTAACCAGGTGGAAGCAGCTATTGTGGCGGGGAGTCTGGCCAATGAAGGCGAGGCTATCCTAGCTTTTGTAGAAAAGGAACTAAAAAATGAATGATTTTATAGTGGATGGCCTGACCAAGTCGGTCGGGGACAAGACCGTTTTTGCAGGCATTTCCTTTATCATCCACGACCAGGACCGGATTGGGATTATCGGAGTCAATGGGACAGGGAAGACTACGCTTTTAGACGTCCTATCGGGCCAGCTTGGCTTTGATGGGGATGTGTCGCCCTTTTCTAGCCGTAGCCACTACAAGATTGCCTACCTGACCCAGGAGCCGACCTTTGATGAGTCAAAAACAGTGCTGGATACCGTCCTGTCATCCGACTTGCGGGAGATGGTCTTGATTCGCCAGTATGAGCTCTTGCTGGGTAACTACGATGACGCCAATCAGTCTAAGCTTGAAAAAGTCATGGCCGAGATGGATGCGCTCAATGCCTGGGAAATTGAAAGTCAGGTCAAGACAGTCTTAACGAAATTAGGACTGACGGACTTGACACAGACTGTCAGCACTTTGTCTGGTGGTTTGCGTAGACGGGTCCAGCTCGCCCAGACACTTTTAGGGGATGCTGATTTGTTGCTCTTGGACGAGCCGACAAACCATCTGGATATCGAGACTATCGAATGGCTACAGACCTATCTCAAATCCTCTAAGCGCACCGTTCTCTTTATTACTCACGATCGTTACTTTTTGGACAATGTAGCGACCCGTATCTTTGAATTGGACCAGGCTCAGTTGACCGAGTACCAGGGTAACTACCAGGACTATATCTGCATCAAGGCTGAGCAGGATGAGCGAGATGCAGCCCTGCGTCACAAAAAAGAGCAACTCTACAAGCAGGAACTCAGTTGGATGCGCCGTCAGCCGCAAGCGCGTGCAACCAAGCAACAAGCCCGCATCAATCGTTTCCAGGATTTGAAAAAAGAAGTCCACCAGACTGTCTCTAACGATGAGCTGGAAATGAACTTCACTACCAGCCGTATCGGTAAGAAGGTCATCAATTTTGACCAAGTTTTTTTCTCCTATCCTGACAAGCCTATCTTGCAAGATTTCTCGCTTCAGATTCAGAATGCAGATCGGATTGGGATTGTCGGAGACAATGGAATGGGCAAGTCTACCCTGCTCAATCTGGTAGCTGGCCTCCTGGAGCCGACAAGCGGCCAGGTTGAAATCGGCGAGACTGTTCGCATTGGCTATTTCTCCCAGCAGATAGAAGGATTGGATGAGTCCAAACGCGTCATCAATTTCTTGCAGGAAGTGGCAGAAGAAGCCCAGACCAGCTCTGGCATGGTATCCATCGCGGAGCTCTTGGAGCAATTTCTCTTTCCTCGCAACACACACGGGACCTTGATTGCCAAACTCTCTGGCGGTGAGAAGAAGCGGCTTTATTTGCTAAAAATTCTCCTAGAACGTCCAAATGTCCTGCTCTTAGATGAGCCGACCAATGATCTGGACATCGCGACGCTGACAGTGCTGGAACATTTCTTGCAAGGTTTTCAGGGCCCAGTCCTCACGGTCAGCCATGACCGCTACTTTTTGGACAAGGTAGCTACTAAAATCATTGCCTTTGAAGACGGAGGGCAAAGGATTTTCTTTGGCAATTATACGGACTATCTGGACGAAAAAGCCTTTGAGCTCAGCCATTCTGCAGGAAAGGAAAAAATCGCTGAAAAACCTAAAGAAGCAGCGCCAGTCAAGGAGAAAAAGCGTATGTCCTACTTTGAAAAGCAGGAGTGGGCGACCATCGAAAGTGACATCATGGAACTAGAGGAGCGCATTGAGGCCATCAGAGTGGAGATGCAAGAAAACGGATTTGACTTTGCTCTCTTGTCCAGTCTCCAAAAAGAATTGGATGAAAAAAATGAGCTCCTACTTGAAAAATACGAGCGCTACGAGTATTTGAGCAAGCTGGAGGGATAGGATGAAACTCATCATTGAAATCTATCTGGCTCTTTATATGGTCATCGTCGCGGCCTGCGCAGGGTATGGCTTTTTCAAGACCAAGAAGATGAATGCCATCCAGCTGCTCTTTGTGGCCCTAGCTCTGGTCCTTATCGGTTTTAGTTTGTTCAGCTACCATCAGGCTTATCAGCCGATTGAGATGGTGGGCTTTGCCCTAGCCTTTACGGTTATTTCATCGACTTTTCTCTACAATCACAGAGATGGGCAGACTTCGTTTTTCTTGGTCATGGGACTCAGTGTTATGCGCCTGTTTATCCATTTACAGTTGCTATTTTTTCTTTATTTGTTTAGGTAAATTTCCTAGGTCGTTGTATTGGTTAGAATAAAAATCATCTATCGCTATTGAAAACCTTTGCAATAACTTTCAAACTTGGTATAATAAAGAGTAGTATGAAGGAGAAAATTATGTCAAAAAAAATTATTGGAATCGACCTTGGTGGCACCTCTATTAAGTTTGCGATTTTAACAACGGAAGGCCAAATTCAAGAAAAATGGTCTATTAAAACAAATATTTTAGACGATGGGAAACATATTGTTCCAGATATTATTGAGTCAATTAAACATCGGATGGCAACACATAGTCTGACCGCTGAAGATTTTCTGGGCATCGGAATGGGTTCTCCTGGTGTAATTGACAGTAAAGCTGGGACTGTTGTTGGAGCTTACAACCTCAATTGGAAAACTCTCCAACCCGTTAAGGAGCAAATTGAAGCTGGTCTTGGCATGCCGTTTTATATTGATAACGATGCCAATGTAGCGGCGCTCGGTGAGCAGTGGCAAGGTGCCGGTGGTAATCAGCCAGATGTGGTCCTTGTTACCCTTGGAACCGGTGTTGGCGGTGGTGTTGTCGTTGGCGGACAGTTGGTCCATGGGGCTGGCGGTGCTGGTGGAGAAATTGGCCACATCCCAGTTGATTTTGGAGAAGATGCTATCGCATGTACCTGTGGGAAAAAGGGATGTTTGGAATCTGTTGCGTCAGCCACAGGTATTGTCAACTTGACCCGTCGCTATGCTGACGAATATGCTGGCACATCTGAATTGAAACGTCTTATCGACGACGGACAAGAAGTGACTGCTAAGGATGTATTTGACTTAGCGAAAGAAGGAGATGACTTGGCTCTGATTGTCTACCGTAATTTTGCCCGTTATCTTGGTACGGCCTGCGCGAGCATTGCTGGTATCCTCAATCCGTCCTTTATTGTCATCGGCGGTGGTGTGTCTGCAGCAGGTCAATTCATTTTGGAGGGTGTAGAAAAAGTTTACCAAGCAAACGTCTTTCCACCAATTAGACAATCGACAAAACTTGCCTTGGCTACTCTTGGAAATGATGCTGGCATCATAGGTGCAGCCTCACTTGTATTGAAATAAAAATCTAGTTTGGAGCATCTGTTCCAAACTTTTTTCTAGGGAAAATCAGATTATTCGACAAGATTCATCAAGAATTCTTTTAATACATTCAGATTCCACAATAAACAAGGCAGTTTAGCAAGAAAGGATTGCATATGTCAGCTATTTTTCGTATTTTTAAACTCAGTGTGGATCCTGAGAATGAACTTGCTTACCAGACTATCGGCCATCAGAATCTAGAGCAGTCTATGGTGACAGAGACTGGCACATTAGCTATGTATGCTGGTCATTCGATAGATAATCCTTTGCACACTGTGGTGGCAGAAGTTTACCAGAATCAGGCAGCCTATGAGACACATATCGCTTCCCAGCATTTTAAAGATTTTTCCCAAATGGCGAATGAGGCCCTGACTGATCGCCAAGTCATCGAGCTGACGCCGCAGTTGCTCCTCCAAAAGCCGGAAACTATGAGATTGACAGCTGACTCAGACGCCCTCTGCCTTTTAGCACAGGTTCAGCTCAAATCTGGTAAAAGCCAAGAATTTGGACAACATGTCATGGCAGAAATGTGGGCTTCGCTAGCAAAAGAGGAAGGAGTCTTGACCATGAATGCGGGGACTGTCAAGGATAATCCAGATATCTGGTATTTTGTCGAAGTATTTGCGAGTAAGGAAGCTCAGCAAGCCCACGGGCAAACCGATCATTTTAAAGCTTATGCAGAAGCAACTAAAGATTTAGTTGAAAGCAAGACACCTATCTTCTACAAACCTGATTTGCTCCTTCATAAAGGTGGTCTAGAATATACGAATTAAACAGGATGCGTCCTGTTTTTATGGGGGCACAGTTGTTGGTGAAGGTAAAGGAGCTTTCACTGGTGGTACCGAAA
>CAUTON010000043.1:0-11192 GCA_963539895.1 uncultured Streptococcus sp.
TATCTCCTAAATTTACGTGAGCAATAAAAGGATATAGCAGTTCTTTCACATCAAATAGGCTCATATCTGCTTGTATAGCTCGTGTCTCAAAGTCTAACTTTTTTGCAGCCTCCACAAGACCAAGCGCAGTCGTCCCTTCTCTATCCGTTTTAGCTAATTCTCTCAAATGGGCTAAGGAAATATCTGAGCCATACTGTCTAGCAACAGTTGCTAAAGCAACCACCCCACAATCTCGCTCGTCTATTTGAGTAACCAATCGATATCTTTTTATGTGCATCTTTCATATCCTAAAATATTTTTTAGATTAGTATACTCCGAAATTCAAGTAAAAGTCAACAAACTTTTGGAATTTTCAAAAAAAAAACAATTTTCTGAAAACTTATGTTGACAAAAACCGTTTTCACATATATAATATAGATATCTTGCAGGATAAATCATTTATATTCAGGAGGAACGAAAATGAAAACTACTGTACTTTCAAAATTCGATGAATTAACAACCACTGAACTTGAACAAATTACTGGGGGATATACGCGCCAGTTTGAATCAATCGGCGGAGGGGCTCAGTATTTTATGCCAGCAGACCCTTGGGCTTGGGTCAATAACTTAGCCCATGTAGGTAGAAAGAAAAGATAATTGTAGGAAGCAACTATGGCTAGTAACAAATATATAAAAAACAGTCTTTATATTATCACTATCTACTGTAGTTTTATTGTGGTAGATATCTTGATGAATACTGACTTTATCAGCAAACTCCCCGACACTGGTTGGTATGGACTACAATTTTTCCTGAAATTATGTATTGGTGGACTGGCTATCTACTATTTAAAACGGATGGAGAAGCAATCTGAATTAAAGCTATCACTACCAACTATTAAGGATATTGGTTGGATTTTTGGCGGATTCGTTCTAACCATTATTTGGAATATGTTAGGAAGCACCCTTCTTCCGCTCACTCAAAACCAATCTACATTAAACGAAGTGCTTGCGACAAATTCAGTAGTGACTGCTTTGACAAATATCTATCTGGTGCTAATTGCTCCCCTAACAGAAGAGTTGGTTTTCCGTGGAGTCATCATGGTTGCGTGCGAAGATACTAAAAAATACCATCTTGGGCTCATCCTTTCTTCTATCCTCTTCGGATTCCTTCATTTGATTGGATATCATTTTTCTTTCAGCGATTTACTGTTTTATTCCATTTCAGGAGCAATCTTGGGTGTCGTACGCCAATCAAGCGGTAAGCTATCCAATTCTATTTTCTTACATATGCTGATCAATTTTATCGCCACATTTGTTGCGCCTTAAGTTGTTTATCGAGTTACTAGCACGATAAAATATTCTTATTTTAATCATACCCTATAAACTACAAAATCCTAGCATCTTCAAAGATGCTAGGGTTATTTTGTTACATCCTATCCACGACATATTGAAACAATCGTTGGCTGTGTTTGCATTGCTTACGTAGAAATTCTGGGTGCCACTGGATGCCCAGGATAGACTGACCGCTCTTTCCTTCGTAGGCTTCGATGGTGCCATCACGAGGGTCACGCGCTGTCGCGACAAGTCCTGGTGCTAACTCCTTGATGGACTGGTGATGGAAGGAGTTGATTTGGCTACCCGCTTGAAAGAGCTGGCTGACCTGGCTGTTTGGCGCCACTTCCAGCTCATGCGAGGTGCCAAGGAGCTCGTCTTGCCAGTGGTCCGCTACATCCTGATGAAGGGTGCCGCCAAGGGCGACATTTAAGAGCTGCATGCCACGGCAGACTGCAAAGATTGGTTTTTTCTGCTTGAGGGCTTCTGCCACCAGAGCCAGTTCAAATTCGTCCCGCGCCAGCAAATAATCATCGCTGTCAACGGTCTTCTCCTCCCCGTAAAAGCGGGGGTCGACATTCTGCCCGCCAGACAGGATCAATTTGTCAATCATATCGACATAGTCCTTAGCATCCTCTGGGCTCCCCATGGGAATAACAATCGGGATGCCACCAGCTTCTTTGACGCCGTCGGCGAGATCACGAGAGACCGCCACAAACTTCATGCCAAGCATAGAGTCCAATTCCTTCTCATTTCCAGTGATTCCAACGATTGTCTTAGCCATACCAGCACCCCTTTCATCGAATATGACCTTATCATACCACTCAGAAAATGCTCTGTCTAATATAGATTTTTTAAATGCGTGATAAAGAAAATTTAAGACGAGGAAAAGTAAGCTAGGCTTGGTTCACATATTATTTCCTCACAAAATGGTCTGGCTCAATCTCAACCCACTGGTCGCTCTCGCTCACGGTAAAGTCCTGAATTTGGCTTGAAACCTGGGACAGTTGCTGGCGGGCTTGGCTTGGGGAGAGAGGGAGATTGGCTGCTAGGAGGTACTGGGTGTAGGGGTGCTGAGGATTGCTAAAGAGCACATCAGCTGGCGCCAACTCAATAAGAGCTCCCTTATAGAGTACCGCGATGCGCTGGGCAAAGTGCTGTACCACCGTCAAATCATGAGAAATAAAGAGATAAGACAGGTGAAACTCTTCTTGCAAATCCTTTAATAGCTGCAAAATTTGCGCCTGGATGGAGACATCGAGTGCTGATGTCGGCTCATCGCAGACGACAAACTGGGGACGCGATACGACCGCACGCGCAATCCCAATCCGCTGGCGTTGCCCACCTGAAAAAGACTTGGGCCGCTTGTGTACATCATCCCCTGTAATTCCTACCCGCTCCAAGATGGCACGGGCCAACTCATCTGCCTCTTCTTTATCCAACTGAAAGAGGGGCTCCTTGACTAGCTCCAAAGCTGATAGATAAGGATTGAGGGCAGAAAAAGGGTCCTGGTAGATGATTTGCAAGGCCTGGTTGTCCAGCTCTTCCTGACTGAAGCCCACGTAGTCGACTTGACCATCCGTTGGCTGCTCAAGTCCTAGGATGAGTTTGGACAGCGTAGACTTCCCACTACCAGATTCCCCAACCAAACCCAGGGTTTCCCCCTTATAGAGTGTCAGATTGACCCCATCAACTGCCACCTGGCGACTTTCCTGACCGAAAAGGTTCTTCTTGCTATAGACCTTGCGCACATCCCGCACCTCTATTAAAGCATCCTGTGTCATCAGACATCTCCTTTCCGTACATAGTGGGTCGCACTCACGGCGACGAGTTTTCCTTCTTGGGACAATGGGGTATCGTCTGCGCTGACTGCCTGACCTTCCAGGCGAGCCGCCTGGAGGAGTTCTCGGGTGTAAGAGTGAAGAGGATTTTCAAAAATCTCATCAACCGTCCCTTCTTCTACCACCTGACCTGTCCGCATGACCTTGACCTGGTCACAGAGCCCTGCAATGACCCCGAAATCGTGGCTGACAATGATAACCGTGAGGCCAAGCTTTTCTTGTAAATCCTTAATCAGCGCCAAAATCTGAGCCTGTATGGTCACATCCAGGGCCGTAGTCGGCTCATCTGCTATCAAGACCTTTGGCTCCGCCAAAAGCGCCATGGCAATCAAAATCCGCTGTCGCATACCTCCTGAAAACTCAAAAGGGTACTGCTTCAGGCGTTCCTCTGGTCTTGGAATCCCGACCTTGGTCAGAATATCCACCATCTTTTCTTGCCGCTCTGCCGCAGACAGACCTGGTGTAAAGCGCTTGATGATTTCTTCCAAGTGGTAACCGATTTTCCGCAAGGGGTTGAGCGAGGTCATCGGGTCTTGGAAAATCATGGCCATAGGCAGGTGGTTGTAGTCAGACACCGCCTTGCCTTCAAACTCTAGCTTGTCGTAGCTGACTGCCACTTCCTTTGGCGCAATCCCCATGAGAGATTTGACGGTCAGACTCTTACCGCTACCAGACTCACCAACGATACCTAGGATTTTCCCTTGGGGGACTGTGAGGTCTACACTGTTGACGAGGGTTTGCTGGACCTTCCGCTTTTTGGTGGTAATGGTCAGATTTTTCAGTACAATGCTATCTGTCATCTAAGCCACCTCCTTTTGCAGCGTATCACGGATTAAGTCCCCGACATTATTGAAAGAATAAATGGTCAAGAGGATAAAGAGGCCAGGTAATATAGCCATGTAGGGCGCGCTCTGCAGGGTCGACTGGGCATTTTGCAGAAGGCTGCCCCAGGATGCCAGCGGTTGCTGGATGCCGATTCCCAAAAATGATAGGGCAGACTCGGTCATGATAGCAGATGAGATGGCCGTAGTCGCTGCTACTATCAAGGTTGGTAAAATTGCCGGCAAGATATGACGACGGATGATGGTCCATGGGGTCACCTTGATAAAGCCTGCATAGCTGACATAGTCATGGGTCTTAGCAGACAAGGTCTCCGCCCGTATCAAGCGGGCGATACTCATCCAGGAAAAACCACCAATCACGATGATAATGGTCGTCAGCCCAGGCTTGAGAAAGACGGACAGGACAATGACCAAGACCAACCAAGGGATAGAAGACAAGACGTCCACTGTCCGCATGAGGAGATTGTCCAACCAGCCCCCAAAATACCCAGCTACTAGTCCAACCACACTCCCGATCAAAACAGAGGTAATCATGGCTAGGACCCCTACCAAAAGGGAAATCCGACCGCCATAGATCACCCGAGACAGGTAATCTCGACCGACATTATCTGTCCCAAAGAGGTGTCCCAAGCTCGGTGCTTGGTTCATCTGACTGACATTGGTCGTCGTCGCATCCAGTGGCAAAAGCGGGGCTATCAGCGATAGAATAATCAAGACCAACAAAAAGGCAACCGAAAAAAGGTAGAGTGGAGACGAGAAAAGCTCTTCTTTTAATTGTTTCCAAAACATTAGTTAGCTCCTCCTCTGGTAATACGTGGATCAACAAGTGAATAGAGGACATCAGATAAGAGATTCCCGATGATGACCAGACTTGCTGACAAGAGCATGACTGCCATGATAATTGGGTAATCAAGAGCTTTGGTTGCAGAAGTCAGGTAGGGTCCCACTCCTGGCCAGGCAAAGATGGTCTCTGTAATCAGGGCACCCGTCACTAGCATAGGTAGGGCCATCCCGATTTGCGTCACGATGGGGATGAGGACATTTCTGGCAATGTGCTTGCCAAAAATCTCTCGTTTATTGGCCTGAAAGGCCTCCTGCACCGTCACATAGTCCTTGTCAATCTCAATAATCGCTGACGAGCGAATATAGCGAATCAGCTCAGGCATAAAAGCCATGGTCAAAGTGATGTAAGGCAGGATGAAGTGCGCAAGGAAATCTCCCAAGTCCCCTTCCATACCAAGCGTATGCATCCCGATAAAAGGAAACATCCCTAGACGATAGCCAAAGATATAGATGAGAATCATGGCAAACCAAAAGGTCGGCACAGCAATCCCCAAGGAAGCAAAAGCGTCCACCGCGCGGTCAATCCATTTCCCCCGATTGGCAGCCGCCAAGAGCCCAAGGACAATAGCTAAGACAAGCGCCGTCAGATAGGCTGGTAGGACTAGGCTGATGGTATTCGGGATTTTCTCCGCTAGATTGGCAGAAATACTCTGCTGGGTCAGCAGGGAATTGCCAAAATCACCCGTCAAAATATTTTTAATCCAAAGAAAATATTGAACCAAGAAAGGCTCGTTGAGGCCGCGCTGCTCCTTGAGCAATTCAATTTGCTCAGGCGTCATATTGGGCGTAGCCAGGGTATCAATCACGTCATAGGGCGCTAATTGAATCAGCGAAAAAACGATGAAGGAAATCAAGAGTAGCAAGGGGATGGCTTGTAGCACCCGCTTGACAATGTACTTAAACATAGGTTCTCCTAAAAGGCGATAAAGAATCCATGACTCTGTCACAGATTCCTTATCTGATGATTACAGAAACTTATTCTGCAATGGTTAATTTAGATGGATCTTCGAAGGTATAGATTGGGATCAATCCAGCTTCTTCGACACCAGCGATACGGTTGTTGACCGCAAGGATCTTGTTGTTGTCAACAATTGGGTAGATAACTGCTTGGTCGGCAAGAGTTGCCTGCAATTCATCATAAATCGCATCACGCGCATCTTGGTCCAATTCGACCGCACCTTGCGCAAAGAGATCGTCCACTTCTGTTGAGCTCAATTGGAAGTAGTTTGAGCCGCCACCTGTTGTGAAGAGGCGTGTATATTGGTCAGGGTCATTCCCCATGATGTAGCCTCCAAGGAAGAGGTCGTAGGCTGTTGAGCCTGCTGTTCGCAATTCATTGAAGAGGGCTGTTGAGTCACCACCTTGAAGTTCCACGGTTACACCGATTTGGGACAATTGTTCTTGGATCAGAGTTGCTTGCAAGGTCTGAGCCGCATCGGATGAGTTGTAGCCCAAGTTAAGGGTCAAGCTAGACACGCCAGCCTCTGCCAAGAGCTCTTTAGCCCTGTCCAAATCTTGCACATATTTTTCCACATCTTCAGTGGTATATGGATTAGCTACTGGAAGGAATGAATATGGCGTTTCGTAGTTGGCTTCATCCAGGTAGACCGCTTGGTTCATCTCGTCCTTGTTGAGGGCAAAGAGGATAGCCTGACGAACACGGACATCGCTCAATTCTTCTGTCGCAGTGTTGAGACCAAGATAACCGACACGATTTTCAGTGTAAGAGTAAGTCGTGATCGACTCAGTATCTAAGTCTGCCACATCTGTCGGAAGGACAAAGCTTGCGTCTACTTCACCAGTTTGAAGAGCTACTTTACGAGTATCCGCACTTGTGATGATTTTCAAGACCACATTTTCAATTTCTGCTTCACCCTTGTAGTAGTTTTCGTTGGCTTCAAGGGAAATGTATTCACCGTGTTTGTACTCAACCAACTTGTAAGGACCAGTACCGACTGCTTCGTTGGTCAATTCAGTTACAGAGAAGTCTGGCTCGTCATTGTAGATATGTTCTGGAATGATGTAGGTTTCTGTCACGATATTGTCAAGGGCTGCAGCTGATACCGCTGGCAGGACGAATTTAACCGTGTAGTCATCGACTTTTTCAAAGGTTACTGGCTCATCATTGATGTAGAGGCCATCAGCATTGCCGTTTTCTTCCTTAACCTTTTGTTCATAAGTAAAGATAACGTCGTCTGCATTAAACTCTTCCCCATCTGACCAGAGGACATCCTGACGCAGTTGGACAGTGATGCTGAGACCATCTTCTGCAATTTCGTAGCTCTCAGCCAATTCATTGACGTAAGAGCCATCTGCCTCCACACGGATGAGTGGAGAGTAAATCATATTGGTCAAGGTCAAGCCCCAACGGTCACTGGTGTTGATAGGATTGGTTGAACTTGGATCACCATCGATGGCATACGTAAATGTATCGTCGCTAGCTGCAGAAGAGCTACTTTCCGTTGAGGACGAGCTAGATCCGCACGCTGCCAAAGCAATCGTCGCCGCAGCCGTCAAAAGACCTGCAAAAATTTTCTTTTTCATGAATATCATACTCCTTTAATTGGTATAGAAGATATGATAACAGGAAAACAGCCCTTTGACCAATAAAGAATTTTTAAATGCTCTTAAAAATTTTAAATGACCAAATGAGACAAAAAACTTGACGTAAGCCAACAGCGAAAAAGGCACAAAAAAACAGCCCTAGGGCTGTGTCTGATAAATATTAAACGCGTTCTACTTTACCAGATTTAAGTGCACGAGCTGAAACCCAAACTTTTTTTGGTTTACCATCAATAAGAACAGTAACTTTTTGAAGATTTGGTTTCACAGCACGTTTTGTTTTGTTCATCGCGTGTGAACGGTTGTTGCCTGATACAGTTTTACGACCTGTAAAGTAACAAACTTTAGCCATTTTATTTCCTCCTACGTAGAATATGTTTCTGATGTGCTAGCACCACATACCTATCTATTCTACCAGAACTCAACTGATATGGCAAGGAAATCTTTTATTTTTTCAAAATCAAGCTTAAAATGGGGCATTCTCAAGATTTTAAAATTTTATCTAACTTATAAAAGTCTATCTCAATTTTATTTCCCAACAAATTTCCAACCGTTAAATTCTACTACAAGCTGATATCTCTACAGAGTGAAAGACAAATGATACATATTTATTTTCGTCATTTAAGTGAAAAAGTCGTATAATAATATAAAACGGTTACATTTCAATGGAATAAGGAGGTAGAGACATGAAAAACAGAGAGTATGCTTTTGGATTTCACGATGAGGTGACCCCACTTTTCTCAACTGGCAAAGGATTGACGGAGCAGGTGGTTCGAGAGATTTCAGAAATCAAAAATGAGCCTCAGTGGATGTTGGACTACCGCCTGCAATCCCTTGAACTCTTTAACCAACTTCCTATGCCTGATTGGGGACCGGATTTATCTGGCATTCGCTTTGATGATGTGGTTTATTACCAAAAACTGAGTGGCAATCGTGCGACCAATTGGGAGGAAGTTCCGCAGCAAATCAAAGACACCTTTGAAAGACTGGGCATTCCTGAAGCGGAACGGCAGTTTCTTTCTGGTGCCGTTGCACAATATGAGTCTGAAGTCGTCTATCACAATATGAAAAAGGAATTTGAAAAGTTAGGGATCATCTTTACGGATACCGATACAGCTTTGCAGGAATATCCTGAACTTGTTAAGCAATATTTTGGAACCATTGTGTCAAATAAAGAACACAAATTTGCTGCCCTAAATGGGGTGGTCTGGTCTGGCGGCACCTTTATCTACGTTCCTAAGGGAGTCCAGTGTGATATTCCCGTCCAGACTTATTTTCGCATCAATGGAGAAAATGCAGGGCAGTTTGAACGCTCTTTAATGATTATCGAAGAAGGGGCTTCAATTCAATATATTGAAGGTTGTACAGCTCCTAATTACACAAGCAACAGTCTACATGCGGCAACCGTTGAAATCATCGTTAAGCGAGACGCTTCTTTCCGCTACACAACTATTCAAAACTGGTCTGATAATGTCTATAATTTGGTTACGGAACGTGGAAGGGTAGAGGAAAATGGTACGTTAGAATGGATTGATGGCAACTTGGGCAGTAAGGTCAATATGAAGTATCCTTGCTCTATGCTTGACGGACCGCATGCTAGGACCTCTGTCTTATCCATGTCCTTTGCCAACTATGGTCAACACTTGGATGCGGGCTGTAAAGTCTTTCACAATGCTCCCAAAACCAGTAGCACTCTGATTTCAAAATCAGTCGCCAAAGATGGCGGCAAAACAGACTATCGTGGGCAAGTCAAATTTGGTGAAAATAGCAGCGGCTCTAAATCTCATATCGAATGTGATACCATTCTCATGGATGGGGAATCTAGTTCTGATACGATTCCTTTCAATGAAATTCATAATTCTAATGTCCGACTAGAACACGAAGCCAAAGTCTCTAAAGTGTCGGCTGACCAACTTTACTATCTCATGAGCCGTGGCATTAGTGAAGAAGAGGCTACCGCCATGATTGTTAACGGCTTTATGGAGCCCATCACAAAAGAATTGCCTATGGAATACGCCGTCGAACTCAACGCCCTTATCACAATGAGTATGGAAGGGTCTGTGGGGTAATCCCAATATTCAATATTGCATATCATCTAGTGACTCATCAAAACGAAAAAAGCTCTATAATCTGAATAGATTTATAGGGCTTTTCATTTTATCTTTCCATGCCGATTGCAGGGATCGAACCTGTGACCTACGCGTTACGAGTGCGTTGCTCTACCAACTGAGCTAAATCGGCCTAGAACTATTGTATCACGTAAGAATTCAATGTCAATCAAAAATCCATCTGATTTTTTATTTTGGATTGTATTTTCGATACAGGCTGTAAAATCCTATACAAAAAATGAGACAACAAAACAGGAAAATACTAGACATGACTAAATTTGTTATTATACTACCGACCAAAAGGGCGATCGCCGCAAGAGAAGCCAGTATAGGTGAGATAAGACCTGTCAACGGATTCTTAATTTCTCCTTTCAAATAAAGACGCAATACTACCCAATAAATAAGGACATAGGTGACATTGTTAAAAACAATCGTAATTTCACTGATATCGCTACTTGGCAGAAGTTGAAATTTGACCACAAAATAATGAACAAAAAGCCAGAGAATCGTCACTACAGATACGGAATAGCTGGCAGGCAGAGACAGCTGGTATTTCAGATTGATTTTGGCCATCTTAGGACTCTTAATCCACCCTCTCTCTGCAAAAGCTTGTGGCAGGCGCATAATCGCTAATAAAATACCATTAGAGACCCCTAAGACAGAAATCACAATGACGACCAGCAACAACTTACTGATAAACGGGCCATAGATAAAGGAAGCTGCATCCAGTACCGCATCATTTCCCACTGACATGATATAAGTTGCCCCCAAGATTTGTGTCAAGCCATAAAAGAAGGATAGATATAAAACCAAAATGACTAAGGGTCCAAAAGTAAAGGCTAAAGGAAGATTTTTCTTGGGGTTCTTTACTTCGGGAGCAATATTGGCAACTGCTGTCCACCCGTCATAAGCAAAATAAAGAGGCACAAGAGCAGCCAACCAGCCAAAACCAACATCTCTTGGTTCTACTACTGCTAGTCCCTCTGGAATCGCTGGCCCATTCCCCGACCAAAAGATGCCCACCAAAGCAACCGCTAGGAGAGGAATGACCTTTACAATGGTCGACAAGGATTGGAAAATGCCCGCAAGTTGCTTAGAATAGATATTCATAATGGACAGCAGAATCAAATAAACTGTCGCAAGAAGAGTTTGAGCTTCTAAACTCGAATCACTTCCCAAGGTAAAATTTGCCGCTACCCAGGCAACGACAGCTATCAGCGTTGGCATATACACATAAGCTGTAAATAGACCGAGTGTCGCGGCAAGACCAGGATTGAGATAACGAGCATAGTAGGAGAAAATCCCACCATTTTCATCATGGCGCATAGCCAGCTCAGAAATCGCAAGGCTCCCAAACACAATCGCAAATGACCCCAAGGCAATGACTAACATCCCCAGCCAGACATTCCCACCAGCAAAAGCTAAAATATCATCTGCCTTAAAATAAATCCCTGAACCAATCACAACACCAACAATCATGGCAACAGTTATCATCAATCCATAGGTACGATCTACTTGTTTTTCTTTCATAACTACTCCTTTACACCTACAACTGATTATAGCGAAATATGACCTGGTAGACAAGATGCTTCAACAGAAAAAAAGCCTGAAAACTAGTCTCAGACTCGATTCGTGTAATTGACGGTCATACTAAGTCAACTTCAGACGATTGGTCTCCTTTTTTG
>CAUTON010000044.1:0-10946 GCA_963539895.1 uncultured Streptococcus sp.
TCTCTATGCCAGCCGTTGGGGCATAGAGACCAGTTTTCGTGACCTGAAATATAGTGTAGGACTCGTTCACTTTCACGCTAAGAAGAAGGAAGGCATTCTCCAAGAAATCTTTGCACGCTTTATCAACTTTAATTTCAGTAAATGGATTGCTTCACAGGTTGCCGTCAAACAAGCAAAGACGAAACACCTGTATCAGATTTGTTTTGCAGACGCAGCCTATGCTTGTCTGAAATTTTTGAGAGGAGAACTCCCTTCCTTCCACTTGAGAACTTTCATCGCCAGGCAGTTATCCATTGTTCGAGCCAATCGAACCTTCCCAAGAAAAATTAAAAGCCAAGCAGCCGTCAGTTTCACTTATAGAGTACCATAAAATAGTAAAAATGGGGTGAAAAACCTTTCTTTTCGTGCGCTTAAAAACAGGAAAAAAACAGAACCTATTCCAAATCAGTAAAGACTCTGATGCTTAGAATAGGTTTTTTATGGGCATGACAAGGTTAACTTAATGACATTGGAAGCGGGCCGTCCTTGTTTAAATTTTTGTTCTTTGATTTCTTCAGACATGCGACTTCTCCTTTAAGCCATGACCAGCTCATCAGCTGGCATGTGGGCTAGTTCGTCTTCGTATTTTTCTTGGGCAATGAGGGCACAGCCGTAGGCTCCCATGAGGCCTGCAATAGAAGGTCGCACCACTTCGCGCTCTGACACGAGTTCGAAAGCCCGAAGTACCGCTTCGTTGTAGAAAGTACCGCCTTGTACGACGATTTTTTCTCCCAAGTCTTCAGGGCGTTTCAGCTTGATAACCTTGTAAAGGGCGTTCTTGATGACCGAGTAGCTGAGACCTGCTGAGATGTCCGCTACAGTCGCTCCTTCTTTTTGGACCTGCTTGACTTTTGAATTCATAAAGACGGTACATTTTGAGCCCAAATCTACTGGATTTTCTGCCAAGAGAGCTTCTTTTGCGAAATCTTTCACGTCAAATTTAAGCGATTTGGCAAAGGTCTCGATGAAGGATCCACAGCCTGCCGAGCAAGCTTCATTAAGCTGGATACTTGAGAGGGCACCATCCTGCACGCTCATGGCTTTCATATCCTGACCACCGATATCTAGGATAAAGTCCACACCAGGGTTGAAATAATTAGCCGCCTTAAAGTGAGCAACGGTCTCAACTTCACCGTAATCAACACGCAAAGCTGCCTTGATGAGGTTTTCACCGTAGCCCGTCACACAGGACCGAGCGATATAGGCGTCTTCCGGCAGTTGGCGATAGAGTTCGCGCAAGATTTCGACCGCATTTTCCAGTGGCTGACCTTGGTTATTGCCGTAGTGTTGAAAAAGAATGTTGCCATCTGGGTCGGTCAAGATGACTTTCGACGTGGTCGAACCTGCATCAATGCCTAGGAAGGTTGGGCCAGAGGCATCTTCAATATTTTTGTAAACCGCAGAATTTTCATTATGACGCTGACGCCATTCGTCCAGCTCTGCTTGGTCTTTAAAGAGGACATCCAAAGTATTCTTAGGTACCAGCGCTTCAGACTGATTGTGGTCCAGGTTGTAGATGATTTGACTCATGGCAAGTTGTGCTTGTTTTTCTTCCAGAGCTGCCCCCATTGCCACAAAAAGCTGTGGATTTTCTGGGAAAATGACGTCTTCATCTGCGATATTGAGGGTCTCAATGAACCGCTTGCGCAATTCACTCATGAAAAAAAGCGGTCCGCCGAGAAAGGCGATTTTTCCCTTAATTTTCCGACCAGAAGCCAGACCAGCAACTGTCTGATTGACCACGGCTTGGAAGATAGAGGCGGCAATATCCTCACGACGCGCACCTTCATTGATGAGAGGTTGGACGTCAGTTTTGGCAAAGACCCCACAGCGACTGGCAATTGGATAAATTGTCTCGTAGCCCTTCGCTAGCTCGTTGACACCATTGGCGTCTGTCTTTAAGAGTTCGGCCATCTGGTCGATAAAGGCTCCTGTCCCGCCAGCACAGGTCCCGTTCATCCGTTGCTCGAGGGCGTCTCCAAAGAAGGTCATCTTGGCATCTTCGCCGCCAAGTTCAATGACCACATCAGTTTCTGGGATGAATTTTTCGACGGTGGTCGTCGCTGCAATCACCTCTTGCACAAAGGGAATCTCAGCTGCGTCGGATAAGCCCATGCCACCAGAGCCAGTGATGGCGATGGATACCTCATGGTCTCCGATTTCCTCGATAGCTTCCGATAAGACTTTCTTCGTCGCTGTTTTGACATCTGAGAAATGCCGCTCATAACGAGAAAATAACAATTCATAATTTTCATCAAAAACAACAACTTTTACGGTCGTAGAACCGACATCAATCCCTGCTCTATACATATTGTTTCCCTCTCTAACTATCAAAAAGTAGCCAGCTTCGACAGATAGTTACCTAAGCGACACCTTGTTTGCTATAGTGTTATTATAAAACTTCATTTGTCAAATTCAATGCTCAAAATAATGAATTTCGTTGCTTAAACAACAAATGACCAACAAAGTGTTGCTTATCTGGAGGAAAATATGAAATTTACAGACATCCGCTACCTGCGGACGGAAAAAATGATTTTTGATGCCTTTACCAAATTGCTCAGTCAAAAACCGTACGAAAAAATCACCATACAAGACATCGCGGACGAGGCCATGATCAATCGAGCGACCTTCTACGCTCACTATCCCGATAAGGATTCCTTGCAAAAAGGTATCCAAACTCAGATTATGGAGCAACTGTCTGAGATGATAGACGCCGCACAAGTGACCAAGCAAAATTCTGTGCAAGTCAAGCGTGCCGAGAAACTCTTGACCGACTTCTACAACGCTCTATCAAAGAATCCTGCTATCGCAAAGATTGCTAGTCAAAGTATCGGTCAGGAAGAAATGTCCAAAAATTTTAGTAAGATTTTGAGGGAGAAATATGCTGATCTCTATGAAAAACTGGAAGTTACCGAGTCTGGTGCGCCTGTCCCTAAAGAATTTGTCATTTCCTATCTGACAGGCGTCTTTACCAGCACCCTCATCTGGTGGATTAACGCGGACTTCCCTATGCCTAGTAAAGAATTGGCTAGGCTAGTCATCACCCTCATCTCCAACGGACACTTGACCGTCCTTGGGATCACCATCGACCGTATCAGCGACTAGATTCCTAGTCGTTTTTTGGTGGCAAAAGGGAGTGGGACAAAAATCGGTGATTTCGTAGAAATCCGATTTTGTCGTCACTTTCCAGTTTCAAGGTGACGACCTGAAACGGTCTAACCCCAGACCGTTTCACTCCCACCCCCGCACAGCTCAAAAGGTCTGGGAGACCTTTTGAGGTTGGAAATGAAGTGAGCGAAGCACACGTCGGTCGTTAGGGTTGTAACAGCTGATTTATCAGCGCATTAGAGGCCAGTCAACCACTGCGACTGGCAAACTGAGCATACAAAATTTGAGTCTGGGAATTGCTTTATCCCAGACTCTTAATCCTTAACTATCTGAGTTTTCTTTATCTCGCAATGCTTTTTGAATCCCTTTTTTGACTGCTGCTTCTACAACGAAATAGAGAGCCAGAAAGAACAAAAGAGCAGGTACAAGAATAATCAACACAATGACAAGGGTTGGTACTTGCATCATCTTACCTTCCTAGTCTTTAGAACAAGCCCACTGCCGTACCGTCTTCTGCCACGTCCATATTGAGGGCGGCTGGTTGCTTAGGCAGACCAGGCATGGTTATGACGTCGCCAGTGAGAGCCACGATAAAGCCGGCACCTGTTTTTGGCACAAACTCACGGATGGTAATGTCAAAACCTTCTGGTGCTCCAAGCAGGAATTGATTATCCGAGAAGCTGTACTGGGTCTTGGCCATGCAGACTGGCAACTTGTCCCAGCTAAATTGAGCAAATTGTTTGAGCTGAGTCTTGGCTTTTGGTCCGAATTGGACAGACTTTCCGCCGTAGATTTCAGTGACGATTTTAGTGATTTTGTCTTCGATGGTGTCTTGGTCATCGTAGAGACGTTTGTAGGCTGCGCCGCCGTTTTCCACGGCATTGACGACGGCATGAGCCAAATCGACCCCGCCGTCAGCACCGTTGGCCCAGACGCTAGCCAGCTCAACGGGCACATCAATCTCGGCGCAGAGTTCCTTGAGGGCTGCGATTTCAGCTTCAGTGTCTGCGACAAATTCATTAATGGCAACGACTGCTGGGATACCAAACTTGCGGATATTTTCCACGTGGCGTTTGAGGTTGGCAAAGCCGCTGCGCACGGCTTGGACATTTTCATCAGAAAGGTCAGCTTTTGCCACACCGCCGTGCATTTTGAGCGCACGCAGGGTTGCTACGATAACTACAGCGTCAGGCGCTTTTGGCAGATTTGGGGTCTTGATGTCTAGGAATTTCTCCGCACCGAGGTCAGCGCCAAAGCCAGCCTCAGTGATGGTATAGTCCGCCAAGCGCAGGGCTGTTGTGGTCGCAAGGACTGAGTTACAACCGTGGGCGATATTGGCAAATGGACCACCGTGCACCAGAGCAGGCGTGCCGTAGATGGTCTGCACCAGGTTAGGCTTGATGGCGTCTTTGAGGATAAGGGTCAGTGCTCCTTCAATTTTGAGGTCACGGACGTAGACAGGCTTGCGGTCGTAAGTATAAGCCACAACGATATTTGCCAAGCGCTTTTTCAAATCTTTAAGATCAGTCGCAAGGCATAAAATAGCCATGATTTCAGAAGCCACTGTGATGTCAAAACCGTCTTCGCGCGGAATGCCGTTGACTGGGCTACCGAGCCCGACAATCACTTGGCGTAGGGCACGGTCGTTGAGGTCCACCACGCGCTTCCAAATGATACGGCGTTGGTCGATGCCCAACTCGTTGCCTTGCTGGATGTGATTGTCAAGGAGGGCTGAGAGGGCATTATTGGCTGTCGTGATGGCATGCATGTCACCAGTAAAATGGAGGTTGATGTCTTCCATTGGCAGGACCTGAGCGTAACCACCACCAGCAGCTCCGCCTTTGATACCCATGACAGGACCCAGCGATGGCTCACGCAAGGCAATCATGGTTTTCTTGCCGATTTTATTGAGGGCGTCAGCCAGACCGATGGACATGGTGGACTTGCCTTCCCCAGCAGGTGTCGGGTTGATGGCTGTCACAAGAACCAATTTTCCTGGCTTGTTATCCTTCACCGCATTGATTTTGTCAAAAGAAAGCTTTGCCTTGTACTTGCCATATAGCTCAATATCATCAAACGTGATACCAACTTTTTCAACGATTTCCGTGATGGGCTTGAGTTCAACACTTTGAGCAATTTCGATATCAGTTTTCATGGAACACCTCAGTTTAATTTGATACCACTATTATACCAAAAGACGAACAAAGATGCAGGTAATTTACTTTTTGTTGCGACATTGTTCGGGTTTTTGGCTTTTACGTACTACTATACTAGTAAAACACGCTTACGATGTCTGAAAACTTTACGAAAATCGCATTTTCTTGTACAATAAGGTCATGAAAATTTTGATAACTTCTGGTGGTACCAGCGAAGCAATCGACAAGGTGCGCACCATTACCAATCATTCGACAGGACGTCTCGGCAAGGTCATGGCAGAAACCTTTCTCCAAAAGGGCATCTGGGTCACGCTAGTCACGACCAAGGCTGCTGTGAAACCTGACCCACATCCGCTCCTTACCGTGCATGAAATTACCAATGTAGAGAGTCTGGAAAAGACTCTGGAACCTCTTGTCAAAACTCACGATGTGCTCATCCACTCCATGGCGGTGTCGGACTATACGCCGGTCTATATGACGGGGCTAGATGAGGTGGAAGCTACGAGCGACCTCTCTAGTCTTTTGACCAAGTCAAATCAACAAGCGAAAATCTCCTCCAAAGATGAGTATCAGATCCTTTTTCTCAAAAAGACACCGAAAGTTATCTCAAAGGTCAAGGAATGGAATCCAAACATTCGCCTCATTGGCTTTAAATTGCTGGTTGATGTGGGAAAAGAAGAACTCTTTGACGTGGCGCGTGCGAGCCTTGTCCGCAATCAAGCCGATTACATCATCGCAAACGACCTGACCGATATATCTGCTGACCGGCACATTGCCTACTTGGTGGATGCTGACAGTGAGACTCGCGCGAATACCAAGAAAGAAATTGCCCAACTCATCTATGAAAAAGTAAGCCAGAAAGGAAACTGATATGGCACGCATTACCCTGGCTGTTTCAGGCTCTATCTCAGCCTACAAGGCAGCGGATTTGACTAATCAATTGACCAAAAAAGGCCATCAAGTGACGGTCCTCATGACCCAGGCTGCGACGGAATTTATCACACCGCTGACCCTGCAATCCCTCTCCAAGAATCCTGTCTATACCAATCTCATGGTGGAGAAACAGGCGGATTCTATTCAGCATATCGACATTGCAAAGTCGACTGACCTCTTTGTCGTAGCGCCGCTTTCTGCCAATACTTTGGCAAAATTGGCTCACGGATTTGCAGATGATATCGTGGCGGCCGTAGCCGTAGCCTTACCGATTGATATCCCAAGACTGATTGCTCCCGCTATGAACACACAGATGTATCTCAATCCTGCCATTCAGGCCAATTTGAAGCTGGTCAAAAGCTATGGTTTCCAGGAAATCAAGCCCCGTGAGGCGCTCTTAGCCTGTGGTGATTTTGGGACTGGGGCCCTTGCTACTGTCGAAGACATTCTGACACAAATCGAGGAGACACTACATGAGAAAAAATAATGCCGCTACTGTCGCTACAATCGCCATCTTCTTTGCTATCATGCTGGTGATTCACCTGCTGAGCTCAACGATTTTCAACATCCTTCCTGTACCGATCAAGCCGACCTTGGTGCACATTCCAGTGATTATTGCATCCATCCTTTACGGTCCTCGGATTGGGGGAATTTTGGGTGGTTTGATGGGGATTATCAGCGTGGTTACAAATACCCTTGTACTCTTGCCGACTTCCTACCTCTTTTCTCCTTTTGTGGAAGGGGGCAATATTAGTTCCCTTATCATCGCCATGGTGCCTCGGATTTTAATCGGTGTAACTCCTTACTTTGTTTACAAGGCAATGAAAAACCGTCCTGGACTCCTTTTTGCAGGTGCTATAGGGTCAATGACCAATACCGTATTTGTGCTGGGAGGGATTTTTATCCTCTTTGCCAATGTCTATAATGGTAATATTCAAGCCATGCTGGCAGGAATTTTAGGGACCAATGCCATTGCTGAGATGGTGATTTCAGCCGTCCTGACCGCAGCCATTGTCCCTGCGATGGAAAAAGTCAAAAAATAAAGGATAAATCACGTGAAAGCGTGATTTTTATTTTCATTCATGGTATAATGTAAGCGTTACAAAAATACTTTTTTTCAAAGGAGAATGCAATGACCTATCAAGAAAATTACCAAAAATGGGCAGACTTCGCAGACCTGCCAGATTATCTGCGTCAAGACCTAGAAGCGATGGATGAAAAGACCAAGGAAGACGCCTTCTACACCAATCTTGAATTCGGTACAGCTGGTATGCGGGGCTACATCGGTGCTGGTACCAACCGTATCAACATCTACGTGGTTCGTCAAGCTACTGAAGGGTTGGCAAAATTAGTTGAATCTAAAGGTGAGGAAGCTAAGAAACGTGGTGTTGCTATCGCCTACGATACCCGTCACTTCTCTCCAGAATTTGCCTTTGAATCTGCTCAAGTTCTGGCAGCACACGGCATCAAATCTTACGTTTTTGAAAGCTTGCGCCCAACTCCTGAACTCTCGTTTGCAGTGCGTCACTACAATGCCATCGCAGGTATCATGGTGACTGCCAGCCACAATCCGAAAGAATTCAACGGCTACAAGGTTTATGGTGAAGACGGCGGGCAAATGCCACCAGCTGATGCTTCTGCTTTGACTGACTACATCCGTGGCATTGACAATCCATTTGCGGTTGCACTTGCTGACTTGGAAGAAAGTAAGGCAAATGGTCTCATCACTGTCCTTGGCGAAGAAACAGACCGCCTCTATTTGGATGAGCTCAAAGATATCAACATCAATAAAGACCTGATTGCTGAGTACGGTAAGGACATGAAGATTGTTTACACCCCACTTCATGGTACAGGGGAAATGCTGGCTCGTCGCGCCCTTGCTGAAGCTGGCTTTGAGTCTGTTCAAGTTGTTGAAGCACAAGCAACTGTCGACCCTGACTTTTCAACTGTCGCTTCTCCAAACCCTGAAAGCCAAGCTGCCTTTGCCCTTGCTGAAGAATTGGGCCGCCAAGTGGATGCCGATGTACTGCTGGCAACAGACCCTGACGCAGACCGCGTCGGTGTTGAAGTTCGTCAGGCTGACGGCTCTTATTGGAATCTCTCAGGAAATCAAATCGGTGCCCTCATCGCTAAGTATATCCTGGAAGCCCACAAGCAAGCAGGTACGCTCCCAGCAAATGCTGCCCTTGCTAAATCGATTGTGTCAACAGAACTGGTTACTAAAATCGCCGAAAGCTACGGTGCAACCATGTTCAACGTGCTGACTGGATTCAAATTTATCGCAGAGAAAATCCAAGAATTTGAAGAAACTGGCAACCACACTTACATGTTTGGTTTTGAAGAAAGCTTTGGCTACCTGATCAAACCATTCGTCCGTGATAAGGACGCCATCCAAGCCGTTCTTATGGTGGCTGAAATTGCAGCCTACTACCGCTCACGTGGCTTGACTTTGGCTGACGGTATTGACGAAATCTTCCAAGAATACGGCTACTTTGCTGAGAAGACTATCTCTGTCACCCTGTCTGGTAAAGACGGCGCTGAGCAAATCAAGGCTATCATGGCCAAATTCCGTGACAATGCACCAGCTCAATTCAACGGTACCGATATTGCCCTTTTTGAAGACTTTGCTCTCCAAAAAGCTGTCGCCGCTCAAGATGGCACAACAATTGCCCTCACTACACCACCATCAGACGTCCTCAAATACACTCTGACTGACGACTCTTGGTTTGCCGTCCGCCCATCAGGTACCGAGCCAAAAATCAAATTCTATATCGCGACAGTCGGCGAAACCCTCGCTATTGCTGAAGAAAAAATTGCCAATATCGAAGCTGAAATCAATGCTTTCGTAGGGTAAACATCCCATACTGCTAAAACATCGGAGGTTAGGAGCCATGAAAAACTAAGAAACAAACAGCGATAATCCTTATCAAGTTTTGTTTTTTAGTGTGCTCAAAATCTCTGCTAATCTTGGTCTCTTTTTGACGTACAGTAACTCTCTACTTGATAAGGTAGGGAGTTTTTTTAGCGAAAGGAGCATATATGCTACAACTATCTCACGTGAATCTTACCCAAGAAAAAGATTTTCATCCCTTAATCCGAGACTTATCCTTGGTTGTCAATACTGGTGACAAGCTCGCAATCATCGGCGAGGAAGGTACTGGCAAGTCTAGTCTCCTCAAGGCTATCGCAAGACCAGCTGAACTCGCACACTACATCCATACAGAAGGGGAGATTGTCAATCAGTTTCAGCAGACCGCCTACTTACCACAGCACTTGTCCGCAGAAGATGCTCAGAAATCTGTGACAGACTTTCTCTATGCTGATATAGACTATGTGACCTTCAATTTCAATCTTTTCTATCGCTTGGCGGAGCAATTCGGTCTGGATTTGGAACAATTTGAACACCACAAACAGGATATGGCTAGTCTATCTGGTGGAGAAAAGTTGAAAGTCCAACTGTTGAAATTATTGGCTTATGAGCCAGACCTGCTCCTCTTGGATGAACCGTCTAGCGACTTAGACTTGGACGGCGTCCAATGGCTGGAGCGTTTTATTCGGCAATCGGAGGCGACAATTCTCTTTATTTCCCATGATGAGGCCTTTCTGGAAACCACTGCCACGGCTATCCTCCATCTCGAACTGCTCAAAAAACGACAAAGTCCCCGCGCCAGCTTTTTCCAAGGAAACTATAAAGACTATAAGCAGCATCGTCGTGAAAGCTTTGAGCGCCAACTGCAGCGAGCCAATAAAGAGCGGGAAGAACATGCGAAGAAAGTGGTTGAGAATCAGCGAGTTAGGCAAAAGGTAGAGCACGAGTTGCGCACAACGAACCATGATGTGATTGGGCGATTGCTAGCAAAGAAAATGCATAGTCTGAAAAGTCAGGAACGTCGATTTGAAAAGGAAACGGAACATTTCACAGAAATTCCGCAGGATATGGATGCTATTCATCTCTTTTTCTCGGAGGTCCATCCTCTACCAGCTAGGAAAATTCTCCTTCAGTGGGAAAATCATGTGCTGGAGATGGGCCAATCGGTTGACTTACAGATTGCTGGACAGGATAAATTGGTAATCACTGGGAAAAATGGCATTGGAAAAACGAGATTGTTGCAAGAAATCACACAGACTTTGTTAGTTCGAACAGATATTTCCATCGGCTACATGCCTCAGAATTATGAAGAATTATTGCCAGACAACGCAACTGCGCTGGATTTCTTATCAGAAGTGGCTGAGCCAGAGCGAGCTCGCACCTTACTGGCCAGTCTGCGCTTTACCCGAGAGGAAATCTTACACGCCGTTCGCGAATTATCTGGTGGTCAAAAAGCCAAACTTTTTCTTGCTAAGATGGTCTTGGCTAAAAATAATGTGCTGATGCTAGATGAGCCTACCCGTCACTTTTCCCCGACTAGTCAACCCCTCATTCGGCAGATCTTGATCAATTTCCCTGGCGCAATCATCAGTGTGTCACATGATAGAAAATATATTGAAGAAGTGGCAACGATCACCTACGAATTGAACCGCACACAACTCGTCAAGACAAGTGAAAAAGCTTAGAAATTCTACAATGTCATTAAGTTAACTTGTCATGCCCATAAAAAACCTATTCTAAGCATCAGAGTCTTTACTGATTTGGAATAGGTTCTGTTTTTTTCCTGTTTTTATACTCAGTTAAAATCAAAAATAGCCGACGCCCAATCTCTATGTACAATT
>CAUTON010000045.1:0-10869 GCA_963539895.1 uncultured Streptococcus sp.
GGTGAGATTATTTTCATGACATTGCCGGCATAGCGTTTGTACCAAGGGTAGTCAGCTTTGAAGCTAGCAAGGGTAATTTGCTGGGATTGAGCAAAGGAGTCATGGAAATCACGTGCAATAGCTGCCAAGACCTGCTGGTGATTGTAGATGTAGAGACCGCATTCAAAGTTGAGGTAGAAAGAGCGGAAATCCATATTGATGGTGCCAACTGTCGCCATCTTCCCATCGACCAGAACGACCTTAGAATGGACAAATCCAGGCGTAAACTCATAAATTTCAACACCAGCCTCTAAGTAAACATCAAAATCAGTCCGAGCTGCCAGATAAGCAATCTGCTTGTCATAGATGTGGGGCAAGAGCAGACGGACCTTGACCCCCCGCTTGGCGGCATAGGTGATATTGTCCATAGTCTCATCATCTAAAACTAAATACGGCGTCATGATATCAATCGACTCCTGTGCGGCCTGTATCATCTCAAGGAAGACCCGCTTTGCCACCTCTTCATCATCAAACGGGCTCTCTCCATAAGCCAAGAAAAAGGAATCGGTCGTCACTTCTGGGCTACGATTTTTAAAGTGCTCATCCATGTACTGGAGGTCTTTGTTTTCATTTTTTTCGTTAAAATTCCACATTTGCAGGAACATCAGCGTGAAGTTAGCAACAGCTTCCCCTGTCACCATGATCGCCGCATCTTTCCAGTAGCCAAAGCGTTCTTTTTGGTTAATGTATTCATCCGCCAGATTGACTCCACCTGTAAAGGCGACTTTACCATCAATCACGGTTATTTTGCGGTGGTCACGATTATTTTGCACGGTAGAAAGCGCTGGGATAATCTGTGAGAATACTTTAGCCTTTATCCCGTACTTACGGAGCTGCTTGTAGTAGCTATAGGGAAGAAGGGTCAGTGAATTCATGCCATCATACATGAAGCGAACTTCCACTCCCTGCGCAGCTTTTTCCTTGAGCACATCTAAGATAGAATCCCACATATAACCAAAGTCAACAATGAAATACTCCATGAAAATATAGCGTTCAGCCTTCTTCAGCTCTTCTAGAAGTGCGGCAAACTTGGCTTCTCCAGACGGAAAGTAGACGGCGTCTGAATTGGCATGCATGGAAAAACCGACGTAATCATCCATATAGCGGGCCAATTTGAGCTGTTCATTGTCAGAAACTTGTAATTTTTTGAGCACCTTCTCAGAAGTCCGCCCCTGTTCATGACTATAGTCGCGAAGAATCTTAGCCTGTTTTTTAAAAGTCCTGCGATAGCGAATGGTTTCAGCATTGGACCTCAAGAGGAAATAAAATACAGCGCCAAAGATAGGAACGGAGAGCACAAAGATAATCCAAGTCAGCTTGAAGGAAGCATTGATGGGCCGATTGACAATGCTGATGGCCACAATTACTGAGAAAATCTGTAGAACAGTCCAGAAATAAGGGATTGAATTTCCTGCATAATTCACTACCCCAATGACACCTAGAACCGTAACAGCTGCCGCTATAATCACTATAAAAGTTCGACTATAAACAATTTTCCACAGTTTTCGCATGTATTTTCCTCCTATCTTTTACTATTATAGCATAAAAATCAAAAATCTCGCTATATAGGTGTATGACTTGCCTCGATACCTTTGGCACTGGTAATGATTTTTCATCCCTTTAGCAGGTGAATAAACAAAAAAAGCCCATCACACAAGGCGTAAACCTTGATATGATGGGCTTTTTAGTGTGAAATTACTTCACAGCGTCTTTAAGTGCTTTACCAGCTTTGAATGCTGGGACTTTAGAAGCTGCGATTTCAATTTCTGCACCAGTTTGAGGGTTGCGACCTGTACGAGCTGCACGTTCGCGCACTTCGAAGTTACCGAAACCAATCAATTGAACTTTTTCGCCAGCTGCAAGATAGTCAGCTACTGCTGCAAATACAGCATCAACTGCTGCTGCTGAATCTTTTTTAGTCAATGAAGTTGCTTCTGCAACTTTTGCGATCAAATCTTGTTTGTTAGCCATTTTGCTAAATCCTCCAAAAATTTTCTGAGCCTTAACTCACCCTTTTATATTACCTAAAAAGGCCTAAAAGGTCAAGATTTTACCGTCCTTTTTGCTTCTTTTTCAGTATTTTTAAGCCTTGCTTAAGATTTGGACTTGTAAATGTCGAAAATAATTTGGTCATTGTAAAGGTCAATGGTATTGGCTTTTACATAGATGCCTTGTGAATTGTCGATAGCTGTCAGGTCAACCGTCACTGTACCCGCCTCGGCGTCCAAGGTTACAAAGTCAGGAAGGCTAATACTATTGCCCACAAAACTGAGGGCCGCTGAGGCCGTCAAGGATAAGGTCCCTGCTGATATCTCTGAAATCGTCAATAAAACTGAACCATCCTCTAATTTACTCGGCTGGAAATAGATGTAAAGCGGAATTTCCGCCCCCAATACTTCATAGGTGCCTTCAAAGAGGATTTGCTGATTGTTGGCATATACTTTATAGGTTAGTCCCTTTGTTTGATACTCCTCCAGATAGATGGCAATCGTTTCATTGAGCTGGTCCCGAGTAGTTGTAAAGGAGCCAATCTTGGTCCCTTCATCACTCGTTATGCTGGTAATCTGACTGGTATCTTCCCGCTGAGTTGTCACCCGTGTATAAAGGACAATCCCCGTCGCTAACAGAAGAGCAAGCAGGGCAAGGAAAAGCCATTTCCAGATATTGAACTTACCACTCGTCTTTTGTCTCATCGATTTTCTCCAATACTGCTTGTTTCATAATTTCATACCCGACATTATTTGGATGAAAATAATCTTCCGTTGTCAGTGCATCATTGACTGTCGCATTACCACTGCCATCAGCTGAAATCCCTTCTTCCCCATCAATTCCTTTATAGAGCAAATCATTAATCGGGACGAAGTAGACATTGTCGTATTGCTCTACAGTTTCTTCTGTTGTCTCGTTCCAATTGTCCACAATGGTCTGCATTTCGGTTAACTCTGGAAAACTGAGATAAAAGGGATTGTAAATCCCTAGCACATAAATCGGCAAATCGGCATTCTCTGCTCGGGCCAATTCGATAATCTGTTCCAATCGGGCACTGTACTTCTTGGCTGGTTGAACAAAACTAGTCGCAGAGAGACTGGTCAGGTCGGTCAGATTATTTATAATCACCTTTCGAATGTCATTTCCGCCAACTGTCAGAGTCATGAGGTCCGCCGTCGCCAGACTGTCAGCAATCTCTTCTTGCTCCTGCATCCGCTTCAGGATTTGATTACTGGTATTGCCGGACACGCCGTAATTGACGCTTGTCACGCTGTACCCATACTCATTTTCCAAACTTTGGTCTAAGAGCGGGACAAATCCTCCCTGACCCGTCGTATCACCGACACCTTCCGTCAGCGAGTCCCCAATTGCCACATATGAAAAATTCTCCGTCTCAGTTTTTTCATAATCGGAATCGGTAAAAAGTGGCTGTGCTTCTGGGATAAGGCCATTCATCAGAAAGATAAACAGCAAAAGGCTGGTGAAAAAGAAGACCAAGCCTTTTAAGATTTTACGACTATTCATAACGAACCAAGACTGCCCAAGCATCTTCACCAGTATGGGTCTGGATGATGGAGCTCGTTTCTAGGACGGAGATAGGATTTGGAACATAGGGCTGCAATTTGTCTCTCAATTCATTGGCAAAATCAATGGCCCCAGCGTAAGAAATGCCCAACTCCTTGATTTTCTTGTCCCCAAGACTGTCAATAAAGGAATCGGCCCATTTTTTGAAGGTTTTGACACCACGGCCTTTGACAACTGGGTGAAGCTTGTGATCGATCATTTGCATAATCACGCGAATATTCAACAATGAACTCAGCATCCCTGTCACACGACCGATTCGCCCACCTTTGACCAGATTTTCAAGGGTAGAGACACCGATATAGAGCTCAGATTTCTGGCGCACTGCTTCGACAGCTGCGATGATTTCTTCCTTGCTGGCACCTGCTTTGGCCAAACGGGCAGCCTCAACCACTTGGAATTTGGCTGCCTGGTCCGTAAAGGCCGAGTCAATCACGGTCACGTCTGCACCTGAGATAGCCGCACCCTGACGAGCAGCCTCAACCGTCCCTGACAAGGTGTAGGTCATATGGATGGCGATAATTTGGCTGCCATCTTTGGCCAATTCGGAGAAGGTTTCTGCAAAAACGCCTACTGGTGGCTGGCTTGTTTTGGGAAGATTCTTGCTATTGCGCATGAGCTCCAAAAATTCACCCTCTTTCAAATCTGTGTCAGAATAGAGGACACCGTCTACCATGACGGACAGGGGTACAATAGTAATCCCCAACTCTTTTGCCAATTCTGGCTCCATTGTATTGCTAGAATCTGTTACGATTTTTACTGTCATGTCTCATTCTACCTTTAGTTTTCTTATTTTCCTATTGTATCAAAAAAATGAAAAAAGTGCAGTTTTCACTGACACTTTTTAGCGCTTTCCATTCCATTCTTGGTGGAATTCCTCTAAAAATTTTTCCATGACGGCATGACGATGAATAGCCATTTCTTTCCCTGTTTTGGTTTGCATGTTTTGCTTGAGTTTCAGCAACTTTTCATGAAAATGCAAAATAGCCGTTCCTTGATTGGACCGATATTCCGCAAGCGACATCTGCTGACGTGGCTGAAGATTTGGGTCATGAATCAAGCGACCATGTGCGCCAGAGTAAGCCATAGTGCGAGCAATGCCAATCGCGCCCATCGCATCCAGTCGATCTGCATCACGGACCACTTTAGCCTCCAGCGTCAGAGGAATTTCTTCCTGACTCCCAGCCTTATAGGAAATATGCTGGATAATCCACAGGATATCAGCAGTCTCCGGCTCGGGAAGCTTTTGTTCTTCCAGCCATGCCGCGACTTGGGCAAGCCCCATTTCTTCTGAGTCCGCAATTTTAGCATCTGCCAAATCATGCAGGAGAGCGGCCATCTGACAGATAAAGAGATTGGCGCCTTCTTCTTTTGCGAGACGCGTCGCCAACTGATAGACCCGATAAATGTGCCACCAGTCATGACCAGACGGCTCAGCTGCCAACTGATTCCGTACCATATCCTCCGTCGCAGCCAAAATCGTCGTCTCTTGCTTACTTGTCGTCATAGGCCAATAACTCCCTAGCTTGCACGCGAGCAGCTTCTGTGACATCATTCCCTGCCAACATTTTAGCAATTTCTTCCACCCGTTCTTCCTGTGTCAGAAGGCGGACTGTAGACACTGTCGACTGCTCATTGCTTTCTTTGGAAATGAAGAATTGGTGGTTGGCAATGGCGATGACTTGGGGCAGATGGGAAATAGCTAGGACCTGGCCATGTCGACCAATCTTGTAAATTTTCTGAGCAATGGCTTGCGCGACACGTCCTGACACACCTGTATCAACTTCGTCAAAGACGATAGCCGTCTTGCCTTCCTTGCGAGCAAAGGCCGACTTGATGGCTAGCATGAGACGGGACAATTCTCCGCCTGATGCGACTTTTACTAAGGGTTTAAAATCCTCACCGGGATTGGCTGAAATATAAAACTCAACAGCTTCATTGCCCTCACGGCTAAATTTCCCAGGGCTGAAATGTACACGGAAACGCGCTTTTTCCATATAGAGGTCTTGAAGTTCCTGCTGAATTTCTGACTCCAAGTTGGAAGCGAGCTGATGCCGCTCTTGGCTGAGCTCTTGCGCTTTTTGCACCAAATCGCGCTCTAAAGTCTTGAGTTCTCGTTCTAGATTTTCACCAGAATGCTCATGACCTGTCAAGAGGTTGTACTCATCGGTAATTTTCGCTAGATAATCGAGCACATCGTCCACTGTTCCACCGTATTTGCGAGTCATGGTGTTGAGGATATTGAGACGAGATTCGATTTGTAGGAGACGATTGCCATCAAAATCCAGGTCCTCGATGATATCTTCTAAGCGCTTGGTCACATCCTCAATGACGTAATAGGACTCAGTCAGGCTGTTCGAAATTTCCTTGTATTCTGGGTCGTACTCCTCCAAGGTCTGCATGTCGTTCATGGCTGAGCGCAAGTTGTCCAAACTAGAGTAGTCTTCATTATCCAGCATGGCAAAGGCATTCGCCAGAGTGTCAGCAATCTGCTTGTGGTTCATGAGTTTATCATGCTCTTGCTGAAGGGTTTCATCCTCCCCAGCTTGCAAATCAGCAGCTTCAATCTCAGCTATCTGGTAGGCAAGCATCTCGATGCGAGCCTTGTGTTCTTGTTCATTTTTTTGCTTGTCAATGACTTGCTTACGCAGAGTCCGATAGCGGTCAAAAGTATCTTGATAGGCAACTTTCAACTGTACAAAATCCGCCTCACCAAAATTGTCTAACAGACGAATATGATGCTGACTGCGCATGAGCTCTTCTTGATCATGCTGACCGTGAATGTCAACCAAATACTGACCGACTTCTTTGAGGACAGACAGATTGACCAGCTGACCATTGATGCGGCTGACTGAGCGGCCATTGGCCAGAATTTCACGGCGGATAATCAGCTCATCAGCCACCTCGATCCCCTGCTTCCTCAAAACAGCCTGCACAGCTCTGCTATTTTCCAGCGAAAAAAGCCCCTCAATCTCAGCCTTGGGGCTCCCATGCCGGATAACGTCCGTCGTCGCACGCGCACCTAACATAAGGTTCATGGCGTCAATGATAATGGACTTCCCAGCACCCGTCTCGCCTGTCAGAACGGTCATCCCAATATCAAAAGACAGGGAGACCTCCTGAATAATGGCGAAATTTTTAATGGTAATGTCTAATAACATAGGTTACCAAGCCTTAATCGTTTGCATCACATGGGGGATATCAGATTCATTTTTCAAGATAATGAGCATGCTGTCATCATCTGTCATCACAGAAAAAATCTGGGATTCAAACCGCTCCATGACTTGACGTTTCACAACTGCTGTGCTACCTGGAATCAGGTTGGCATTGATCATATTATTCATAGAAGCAATGGATAGGATATTGCCTGTTTGATTTTTGGCACCGACAGTTTTTGGCAGACCATAGATATAACCCTTAGCAGTTGGGATTTTGATGATGCCTGCTTCCTTGATATCGCGGGAAATCGTAGCTTGCGTCGCTACTACTCCAGCTTCCTTGAGCAGCTCCACAATCTCTTCTTGTGTGTCAATTGGGTAGCGAACTACTAAATCTTTAATCAAATTCAAACGTTCTTTTTTATTCATCTTTTTTAAATTCCTTATGTGCTTTTTCGACAATTTTTATGACGGCTGAGCTGACTAAATTTTGAGCGTCAGCCGATTTTTCCAAATGAGCGAGAAATTCGATATTACCATGCCCGCCCTGAATAGGAGAGAAATCCAATCCTCTAACTATAAATCCGTAATCCACCGCAAAATTGGTCACGGTTTCGAGAACTTTTTCATGGATAGCCGCGTCTTTGACGATGCCGTTTTTACCAATTTGCTCCCGCCCCGCTTCAAATTGGGGCTTGATAAGGGCCACGACCTGACCGCCATCGACTAAGATGTCATGTAGGGCTGGTAAAATCAGACTCAGTGAGATAAAACTGACATCGATAGAGGCAAAAGAAGGCAATCCTTCTGTAAAATCTGTTGCCTTAGCATAGCGGAAATTGTACTGCTCCATGGAGCGGACCCGCTCGTCTTGCCGCAATTTCCAGACTAGTTGATTGGTCCCCACATCGATAGCGTAGACCAACTTTGCACCATTCTGCAACATGACATCCGTAAAGCCACCAGTGGAAGCCCCGATGTCAATGGTCGTCAATCCATCAACAGAAATACCAAAGACTTCCAGAGCTTTTTCCAACTTGAGCCCACCGCGGCTGACATACTTGAGCTTTTCACCTTTTAGCTTGAGCTCGGTGTCGGTATCGATTTTCTCGCCTGGCTTGTCAAAGCGCTGACCGTTGATGGTATTGACCACAAGGCCCGCCATGACGCCACGTTTGGCCTGCTCACGGGTGTCAAACAGCCCCTGCTGATAAGCCAGCACATCTACTCTTTCTTTAGCCATGCAGTCGCAACCTTTCTAGAATTTCTAAAATTTTGTCTGAGTTAAATCCGTTTTCCTCTTGCAGTTTTTGGAAAATAGCTTGCGCTTGGTCGAGGCTGTCTTCCAAGATTTGATAGGATTTTTCCAATCCTAAGAGACTAGGATAGGTGGCCTTTTCAGCCGCCAAGTCCTTCTGGGGAGTCTTGCCGATTTCTTCAAAAGAAGCTGTCACATCTAAAATGTCATCTCGCACCTGAAAGGCTAGACCAATCAACTGACCAGCTAGATTTAATTGACCACGGACAGCCAAATTTTGCTCAGCGATAATCCCGGCCGCAACAAAGGGAAAGGTCAACAGCATGCCAGTTTTGTGGAAATGAATAGCTTGCAAGTCCAGCATAGATACCTCTCTGCCTTCCCCAACCATATCCAGCATCTGACCGCCTACCATGCCAAAAGTCCCAGAAAAACGAGACAGGGCCTGAATAAGTTCAACCTTGACCTTGTCAGGCAAATCCGCCTCTGCAATCAACCCAAAAGGGTCCAAAAAGAGAGAATCCCCTGCCAAAATGGCTGTTGCCTCATCAAATTTTTTGTGATTAGTCAGGCGGCCACGGCGATAATCATCATCGTCCATGGCTGGCAGGTCGTCGTGGATGAGGCTGCCTGTGTGAATCATCTCCACAGAGGCTGCCACATCAAAGTGGGACTGTGTCAAGTCTAGACCGAAGCCCTTCAGGATTTCCAGCAGCAACAAAGGACGAATCCGCTTGCCACCACCCTCCACTGAGTAGAGAATGGCCTCGATGAGCTTATCAGATGGGACGGGACGGCTGCTATAGTAGCGGCGAATAGCCGCATCAATTCCAGCAATCTTGTCCATCAGACATCCATTTCCGTCTCTGTGCCATCAGCCTGCATGACCTTGACCAAGGTTTTTTCCGCTTCGTTGAGCGTTTTTTGTAAGTCTTTGGAGAGCACCATTCCCTTCTGGAACTCAGCCAGCGCCTCTTCCAAAGCCACATCTCCTTGCTCCAGCTTGGTTACGATGGCTTCTAACTCTTGCAAATTTTCTTCAAATGTTTTTTTCTTACTTGGCATCTTTCACCTCAACTTCTAGCGATCCGTCCTTCATCCGAACGGTCAAACTCTCTCCCTTTTCCACTTGATGGATACTAGAGAGGACCTTCCCCTCCTTCTCCACCAGGGCATAACCCCGCGCGATGATCCGACTGGTATCCAGCATAGTCAGCGCCTCGATTAGCTTATCGGCCTTGGACATTTTCAGGTCGTAGACATTGGCCATACTGGATTTGAGGAGGCGTTTGTTTTGTTCCAATTGGTCCTGGTAATGGCGGACACGACTAGTCAGATTGCTGGCAGCTAGTCCCTGCCTGAGCAGGTCTAGTCTTTGCTTGCGCTCCTGATAGAGCCCCTGCATGCGTGACTGTAAATCACTGGTCAATCTATCTAATTTTTGCACATAGCCGTCATAGAGCCGCTCGGGCTGCCTGAAAATGACAGACTGACTGAGACGCATTAGCGCTTCTCTTCTCTGGTCAATCTTAGCCTGACTGGCTCGATAGAGGCGGTCCTGCCGCTCCCGTATCCAGGATTCGATATCTATCCTGGTCACTGGCGTCGCCAGTTCGGCCGCGGCTGTCGGAGTCGCTGCCCGCCTATCCGCCACAAAATCCGCCAGCGTCGTATCCGTCTCGTGACCCACGCTTGAAATGATAGGGATGCGTGACTCAAAAATAGCCCGCACTACCAGCTCTTCATTGAAGGCCCAGAGGTCCTCGATGGAGCCGCCGCCACGACCGACGATAAGGACATCTGAGTCCTCGCGCTCATTGGCACGACGGATATTGGCTGCTACTTCCTGTGCTGCACCCTCGCCTTGGACCTTGGTTGGGTAGAGGACGATTTCAACACCAGGAAAGCGCCGCTTGACGGTGGTGATGATATCCTGGATGACAGCGCCGCTGGGACTAGTCACCACACCGATTTTTTTGACGAATTGGGGGAGGGGCTGCTTGAGTTCTTGCCGAAAGAGGCCTTCTGCTTCTAAGGCTTTTTTGAGTTGCTCAAACTGGAGGGCCAGAGCCCCGATACCGTCTGGCTCAGCTCGCTCGACCACGATGGAGTAGGACCCTCCTGGCTCATAGAGCTGCACCCGGCCAACCACGTTGACCTTCATGCCCTCTTCCAGCTCAAAGCCTAATTTTTGATAAACCCCTGCCCACATGGTCGCCTGAATGACGGCCTTCTCATCCTTGAGAGCAAAGTACTGGTGCTTGGGACGCTTTCTAAAATTGGACACTTGCCCCGTCAAGTAGACCCGCTCCAAGTAGGGGTCACGATCAAATTTTAACTTCAAATACTTGGTCAGCTGCCCAACCGTCAAATAATCCGCCATAGCCCCTCCTTGAATGATAATCATTTTATTATACCATTTTTGGAAACATCGGAGTAGGTGTTAGGTATTCAAACAAATAAAAAGTTTCTTGTCCCCAAGAAACTTTAATCATTATTATACCATAAGCTAGGTGATGGGGGAAAAAACAAGTACTTTTTTTACACAAAAACCCTCATTTCTGAGGGCTTCTTAGAAGGGTATCGATATTTAATTTCTCTTTCTTTTTAAAATTTGGGTAACTGACAGGAGCAGGAGACTTAGTCCCAAAAATATAAATGATACACTATTGCTATCACCTTTTTTTGGCATTGTTTTGGAAGAATTTGAAGAAGAACTATCTGACTTACTATCCAAACTATTCTGACTATTTGAAGAAGAACTATCTGACTTACTATCCAAACTATTCTGACTAGTTGAAGAAGAACTATCTGACTTACTATCCAAACTATTCTGACTAGTTG
>CAUTON010000046.1:0-10825 GCA_963539895.1 uncultured Streptococcus sp.
TTTCAGGAATCAAAGTGTTAGTTTTTATACGCCGTCCATTGGCTCCGTCAGTTTTCCATGTTCATTTCCACAATTTTCGTTCCATGGGCTTGGTCTGTACCGACGAATGCCAGGAGCTCTGCGGCATTGTCTGCTGTCACTCCTCCTCCGATGAGGATCTCGATCCGCCCTACAGCATGCTGACAGAGCGTCCGTAGCCAGTCAAGATGTGCTTCAATCGGTTGGTCAGCTGGTCCGCCATGCGTCAAGATTCGTGTCACACCATGTTCCACCAGCCAGTCCATAGCTGTCAACTGATGCTCACGGGGAATCTGGTCAAAGGCCATATGAAAGACTACCGTCTGCCTTCCAGCTGCTTGCAACAATTCCTCCATAGCTGACTCATCCAGCAGCTGATCCGCCGTCAGACAGCCAAAGACATAGCCATCTGTCCCAGCTTCACGCGCCATGGCTATATCTCGCTTCATGATTGCCAACTCTGACTCACTGTAGTGAAAGTCTCCACCCCGTGGTCGAATCATGGTCATCACGGATACCTGATAGGATTTTGCAAGACTGCAAGCCACTTCAATCACCCCATAACTAGGCGTCGTCCCACCAACAGCTAGATTATCACACAGTTCAATCCGCTGCGCCCCAGCTCGGATAGCAGCTTCAATATCGGTCAGATTTTCTGCACAAAATTCTTTGATCATATTTTTTTACTTTTGGGAAAATTTTTGTTGACTGAGCAGATCTTTTAGCGAAATCAAAAGGACAGCGATTAAAACCAAGCCCATCCCCACCAAATCAATCGGATAAAAGACTTGCCCCACCAGAATAACGGAGAAAAAGACCGAAGCAATCGGCTCAATGGAGGCCAAAAGACCGCCCTTGACGGACCCGACCAGACTGACTCCTTCAAGGAATATCGTGTAGGCAAAAATGGTACCGATTCCCACGATGCCAAAGAGACCGAGCAAATTTCCAGGATTTAACACCAGGCTTTGCTCCCAAATACGGTAGCCAAGGCTCAACACAATTCCCCCAGACAACATACCCAGCCCCATGACGGTCAAGCTCCCAAACTCTCGAATCAATTTGACCGGGATGATGATGTACATGGCATAGGTTACGGCTGAAAATAGACCCCAGAATAAACCGACAGGCGTCACTGCTAGGTGATTGATTTGTCCATGCGTCGCGATGAGAAATGTGCCTGCGATGGCTAAAACAATGGACAACACTTCCGTTCGTGTAGGGAGTTCTCGCGCTCGCAAACAGGTATAAGCCAGCACCAAGACTGGACAAAGATACTGGAGTACCGTCGCCGTCCCAGCATTGGTATGCTGCACAGCAGTAAGGTAGGACAGTTGATTGAGAACGAGACCGAGCAGACCAAATATCACAATCCAGAGAAAACTTTTCCATGAAGTGACCGCCCGAACTAAACTATCTCGACTGCGCCAATAGGCCAACCCCAACAAGAACACACCTGAAATCAGCAAGCGCAGGGCAGTAAGCAGCTCCACGCTGACACCTTGACCAATCAAATACTGCCCACTGACGCCAGAAATCCCCCAAGCAGAACCTGCGACCAGAGTCATAAGCGTCCCTTTTGTGTTATCTTTCATTTCATCGCTCTCCTTTACTCGTCCTTTCATTATAGGGCTTGAAGCACAGAAAAAGCAAGGTCCCCCTTGCTTCTCAACTAATTTATTCAATCCCCACAGACTCCACAAATCGCATGAAGGCTGCCTGCCCTGCTTCTGTGCGTTTGTAGACACCAGCGTCTTCGAGGACACGGCTGAAGACCTTGCCGACTGCTTCTTGGACAACAATTGACACATTTTCTTCTGTCACGTCTACATGGCTTTTCAGAGCGTCAGCCCAGTCTTGATGGTAGTCTGCGACTTTGTCAACCTTACCTAGCAAGAAGTCTTCCACCTCAGCCAGCTCCTCTTTGAGGCGCGGTGGGAGAATGGCCAAGCCCATGACCTCAATGAGGCCGATGTTTTCCTTTTTGATATGCTGCACATCCGGATGCGGATGGTAGATACCGTCTGGAAATTCCTCGGAGGTCTGGTTATCCCGAAGGACCAAGTCCAGCTCAAAGACCTCTCCCTTCTTACGGGCAATAGGTGTAATAGTGTGGTGGGGTGTCCCGTCAGTCTCTGCCAAGACTTGCGCCGCCTCATCAGAATAGCCTTGCCAGCTGGTCAAGATTTTATTGGCCAGGGCGAGAATGGCTGCCTTGTCCTCACCCGATAGACGGATGACTGACATAGGCCACTTGACAATCCCAGCCTGGACACTTTCAAATCCAGCAAAGGTAAACGTTTGCTCCAGCGGAGCTTTTTCCATGGCAAAAGTATGACGACCACCCTGATAATGCTCATGGGTCAGGATGGACCCACCTACGATTGGCAAATCAGCATTGGACCCCGCAAAGTAACCAGGAAACTGATCCACGATGGCAAGCAGTCGCTCGAAGGTCTTGGGACCAATCTTCATAGGCTCATGCTGGCCGTAGAAATAGATACAATGCTCATTAAAGTAGGCGTAGGGCGAGTACTGAAAGCCCCACTCCTCTCCGTCCAGCTCATAGCGGATAACGCGGTGGTTGGCACGCGCAGGGTGGTTGATGCGGCCTTGATAGCCCTCGTTTTCTATGCAGAGCTGGCACTTAGGATAGGAGGACGCCTTGGCATGTTTTGCCGCAGCGATAGCCTTTGGATCTTTTTCCGGTTTGGAGAGGTTGATTGTGATTTCAAGGTCCCCATACTCGGTCGCAGCGGTGTAGTAGATATTTCGCCCGATAGCCTTGACCTTGACGTAGTCGTTTCTCTTACTGAGGGCGTAGAAGTCTCCGATGGCTTTTTCTGGAGAATGGTCATAGGTCTGCCAGAAGGCTTTGTTGACCTGAGACGGAGCAGGTGTGATCAGATCCATCAACTCTGCACCCACAATATCCTGTTCTTCCAAGAGTGGGCCAGAAAATCCATTTGCCACAGCCAGAGCAACCAGCTCATCCTTGAGGTCAAGCAGGGTCTCAGCACTTGTTTCCGCCTCGACACCCTCTTCTCCTACCAAAGCCATAACACGGTTTTTCAGATAGATGCGGTCCAGCTCCTCATAGTCACTCTCAGCGATGACTTGGCTGACAAAACGTTCGAGTAAAGTTGTCATCATTTCTCCTATGCTTTTCGTGATAAGACGCGGCTACCTCCAGCCACTTCTGCGATATAGAAGGCTGGGGCGTAACCAATCACTTCCATATAAGTCTTACCGACATTTTCTTTGAAAGATTCGACCTTGTCCTTAGCCACAATGGCGATGCCACAACCGCCAAATCCAGCACCAGTCATACGTGCTCCAAGCACACCTTCTTGTTCCCAAGCAGTGTGAGCAAGGGTATCTAGCTCGATACCAGTCACTTCGTAGTCATGTTCAAGTGACACGTGTGAAGCATTAACCAAACGACCGAATTTTGCCAAGTCGCCTGCCACCAATGCTTCCTTGGCCTTAAGAGTGCGTTGATTTTCAGATACAGCATGGCGAGCGCGTTTGAAGCGGTTAGCATCTTTAATCAGGTAAGCATACTCGTCAAAGGTTGCTTCGTCAAGTTCTCCCAGTGTTTTAATGTCAAGGAGAGCATTGAGTTCTTCAACGGCTCTTTCACACTCGCTACGGCGTTCGTTGTACTTAGAATCTGCCAATTCACGGCGTTTGTTGGTGTTCATGATGACAACCACATGGTCACCAAGGTCAAGCGGCACCAATTCATATTCCAAAGTGTTGGTATCTAGGTAAATAGCACGTTGGTCTGCCCCCATCCCGATGGCAAATTGATCCATGATACCTGAATTGACCCCGATAAACTCATTTTCAGTTTGTTTACCGATTTTGACCAAATCAAGACGTTCCAATTTGAGGTCGTAAAGTTCTTCAGCAATGATACCAATCAGAAGTTCCAGAGAAGATGATGACGACAAGCCTGAACCGTTTGGAATGTTCCCAAAAACATAAACGTCCATACCGCTGTCAATAACATGCCCTGCTTCTTGCAAGAACTTGAGCACGCCTTTTGGATAGTTGGTCCAGTTATCTTCTTTTTTGAAGACAAGGTCAGCGAGAGACACTTCGATGATTCCAAGGTCTTCAAAATTCCCAGAGAAAAAGCGCAGTTTTTGGTCATCGCGTTTACGAGCAGCACCGTAAGTCCCAAGTGTAATGGCTGCCGGGAAGACGTGTCCCCCATTGTAGTCCGTGTGCTCCCCAATCAGATTAATCCGACCAGGAGAAAAGAAAGTCGCATCCGCTTCAACTCCAAAGGCATCCAAAAAGGCTTGATTCAATTCTTCAATGTTCATAGGAAACTCCTAACTTTATTGTTTTCTTTTATTGTAATCCTCTAAAGTAAAAAAGTCAATAATTTTACTAAATTTTACTTATTTTGATATATATTTATCTTGGTTAGCTGCCAGACTGCACACTATCACTGTGAATGTTTCTAATTATTCAGTGATTACTCTTTGAACTGAGAAAAGCAGGATGCCTGTAGCTTTCTATTTTTTTGCTTTAATTTGAAAATATTTACTAAAAATATGTAATTTTACCTCTATTTTGTTATAATAGCATAAAAATAGACTAGAAGGAGGTAATAGAATGGCCACCATCAAAGAAATCGCCGAAAAAGCCCATGTATCCATCGCAACAGTATCTCGCGTGCTGAATCACGATCAAACCCTCTCAGTTGGCGATGACACGCGCGAACGTATTCTACAAGTCGCTCAACAAGTAGGATATAAAAAGTCAAAAAAGAAGAGCACTACCCAAAATCAGAGCAGTGCTAAAAAGATTGCCATTGTCCAGTGGTACAGTGAGCAGGAAGAGTTGAACGACCTCTACTACTACGCGATTCGTGTCGGAATTGAAAATCGCGCACAAGAATTAGGGTATGAAATTCAGCGCTTTTTCAACAATAGTATTTTTTCGGAGAATGTACAGGTAGATGGGATTATTGCCATCGGAAAATTTTCTAAGGAGCAGATTGACCGACTCAGTCAGATTAGTTCCCAGCTGGTTTTTGTGGATTCAGATACTCTGCCCTACGGCTTTTCTTGTGTGACGACTGATTTTGACAACGCCGTACATACGGTGATTCGTCATTTTATCCATCGAGATTTGACCAATATCGGTATGATTGCAGGCGAAGAAAAAACAACAGACGGACTCATTCAGCTGGTAGACCAGCGTTTCCGTACCTTTCGAAATGATATGCAGGAGCACCGTCTTTACAATCCGAAAAATGTTTTTATCGGCGAATTTTCTGCCCAGTCTGGCTATGATTTGATGAAAGAAGCGATTGAGCAATTGGGTGATGACTTACCGCAAGCCTTCTTTGTGGCGAATGACACATTGGCTATCGGGGCTCTCCGCGCCCTTCAGGAAGCCGCTATTCCAGTCCCTGACCGTGTCCAGATTATTTCTTTCAACGACACCCCCATCACAAAGCAAGTCTTTCCCCCACTATCCAGCATCACCGTCTACACAGACGAGATGGGTTATCAGGCCATGGAACTCTTCCACCAAAATATAGAAAGCCTTCGCGAACACCATCCTCGTATGGTACGACTTGCGACTAGCTTGACGATTCGAGATTCCAGTCTCTAAAAATTAACAAAAACGCGTGAAAATTCGGTTCACGCGTTTTATCATACTCTTATTCTTAGCCCCACACTTCGTCGATGACTTCTTTGACTAATGCCAATTTCTTCCACTGGTCTTCTTCTGTCAAGACATTTCCTTCCTCCGTTGAGGCAAAGCCACACTGGGTTGACAACCAGAGATTGTCGAGTGGCAGGATTTCTTGCGCCTCGCGGATTCGCGCTACGATAGCATCCTTGTCTTCCAATTGTCCATTTTTGGAAGTAATCAGTCCCAAAACAGCGACTTTTTCTTCAGGCAATTCTTTCAAGGGCTCAAAACCACCTGAACGCTCATCGTCAAATTCCAAGAAATAAGTCTCGGCATTTTCACGCCCGAAGAAGGCTTCCGCCACATCATCATAAGGACCTTTTGTTGCATAGGTCGAGTGGAAGTTCCCACGGCAAACGTGGGTATTGATGATCAAGTCTTCTGGCAAATCTTTGATGGCATTGTTGTTGACAAAAAGGTATTCGTTGATGATATCCTCTTTCTTAAAGCCAGCTCCTGCCATGGTATTCCAGAAATCTTCATCAATTAACATACCCCAAGTACAGTCATCCAGCTGCACGGTCCGTGCACCAGCTTCGTAGAGGGCCAAGATTTCTTCACGGTAGACACGCGCTATATCTTCGAGGAAGGCAGTGCGGTCTGGATAAATTTCTGTAACGGTTGCTGCATTCTTTCCGCGGTCCAATTCTGCCAAAAATTGAGCAGGAGCTGGAAGGGTGATTTTAGCTTCCACACCTTTTTCATCTGCCAATTTTTTATAGAAAGCATAGTGGGCGATGAAGGGGTGGTTTTCCTTGGTAAAACCAAGTTTGCCACGAAGGACTGCTGTATCATCGCCTGTTTCCTCACCATGGAAGAGATAGCCTTGGCCATAATGTTCGTGCTCGACACCATCAAATCCCCAGAAGTTGTCCAAGTGCCAATAAGCACGACGGAACTCACCATCCGTAATCTTCTCAAGTCCAGCAGCCACCTGCTTGTCCACCAGCTCAACGATTGCCTTGTCTTCGACTGCTGTCAGTTCTGCTGCAGTAATTTCTCCCGCTTCAAATTGAGCGCGAGCTGCTTTCAACTCTTCTGGACGCAAGAAGGACCCAACGTGTTCAAAATATTTTTTTACCATTTTATTTACCTCTTTTTCTTTGATAGGCTTATTCTACCAAAAGAAGATATAGTTGTGAAATATGGATTTTGTATAACTTTATATAGTTTTAAACTATATAAAAATCACCCCTGTCAAGGAGTGATTTCGTCTATAAAATCCAAAACAACTAGATCAATTGTTCGACCACGTTTTCGGTATTTAATATGATAAGTGCCGTTTTCGTATTCTTTAGCTGCCGAGAGACCAATTTTTGAAGAATTTAGCGCACGAACGATTCCATAAGGATTGTTGTCACTGACAAAGTCATAATGAGAAAAACTGAGTCTCTCCTCATAAACAATGACACCATATCGGCCTCTACTCTGGCTCTGGCTAGCCTGGCCTTGCAAGACCAACTCCTTACCATCCCTCAGTACCTGCTTGATTCGCATAGAGCGATAGAGACGAAAGGGTAGCGATAAAAGCTGCACGACTAAGTATAAAAACACTAGAATGAGAAGGGCGTAAAGAACATTCATATCAGATTATTTCTTTTTTTAATCCAGTAATTTCTGTAATTCTTGCGCCAAAAGCTGCTGCGCCACTTGGGGATTAGCTTGGCCTTTGGTTGCTTTCATGAGGAAACCTGTAAAGGCCTTGTCGGCATTGCGTTTACCAGACTTAAAGTCAGCAACAGCCGCTTCGTTATCTGCAAAAACTTGATGAATGATTGGAATCAAGACTGCTGGGTCAGACACCTGTACCAGCCCTGCTTTTTCCACGTATTCACGCGCAGAGCCACCATTTTTCGCCAAGTGAACAAAGACTTTCTTAGCAATTTTTGATGAAATAGTACCGTCTTGGATGATAGCAATCATCTCGACCAGGTTTTCTGGGGTCAAGCTGATGTCTTCGATAGTTTTCCCTTCAGCGTTGAGGAACTGAGCCACCTCACCTTGCAGCCAGTTGGACACTTGCTTGGCATCTCCGCCCTTAGCCACGGCTGCTTCGAAGAAGTCTGACAAGGCTTTGGTAGCGGTCAATTGGCCAGCATCATAATCTGACAAGCCCAATTTTTCCACATAGTCTGAACGGCGCTCCGCTGGGAATTTTGGCAATTCCGCACGCATTTCCTCAATCCAACTATCTGCGATTTCAAAAAGCGGAAGGTCTGGCTCTGGGAAATAACGGTAATCTGCTGCACCTTCCTTGACCCGCATGAGGATAGTCCCCTTATTAGCCTCATCGTAACGACGAGTTTCTTGCTGAATCACACCACCAGAACGCAAAATTTTTGCTTGACGCTCTACTTCAAATTCCAAGCCTTTACGGACATTGGAGAATGAATTGAGGTTTTTCAGCTCGGTCTTGGTTCCGAATTTCTCTTGCCCGTAAGGTCGAAGGGAAATATTGGCATCGACACGCATAGATCCTTCTTCCATCTTCACATCTGAAATACCTGTGTATTGGATGATTTCTTTCAGGGCGGTCAAGTAGGCGTAAGCTTCTTCAGGTGAACGCATGTCCGCTTCTGATACGATTTCAATCAATGGCACCCCTTGACGGTTGAGGTCAACATAGGAATAACCATCAGTACCATGGGTATTTTTTCCCGCATCCTCTTCTAAATGGGCACGCTCAATGCCGATTTTCTTGGTTGTCCCATCTTCAAGCGTGATGTTAATCCACCCATTGTAACCAATTGGCTCGTCAAACTGAGAAATTTGGTAAGCCTTTGGATTATCAGGATAGAAATAATTCTTACGGTCAAAGTGCATGTGCTGGTGAATATCCATGTTGAGGGCCAGCGCAGCCTTGATTCCCGCATCAATGACACCCTTATTCATGACAGGAAGAACACCTGGGAAAGACCAGTCGATGACATTGGTATTGGCATTTTGGTCTTGAGCAAAATGAGCAGGTGTTGGAGAGAAAATCTTAGAGTTGGTGTTGAGTTCCACGTGGACTTCAAGCCCGATAATGGTTTCAAAGTTCATTAAGCTTCACCTCCAAAAATGACTGGTTGTTGTTTGTGATAATCGGTTGTCGCTTCAAACGCTGCCGCTGCTTGATAAATGGTTTCTTCAGCATATTTTGGTCCGATTAACTGCAAACCAACTGGCAAACCATCCACAAATCCAGAAGGAATCGAAATTCCTGGAAGACCTGCCAAGTTGACAGGAATGGTCAAAAGATCCGCCAAATACATAGCAACAGGGTCATGATTGAGCGAATCCAAATCGTAGGCAACTGTCGGAGCTGTTGGACCCAAAATCAAGTCATAATCCGCAAAAACTTTTTCAAAATCTTGGATAATTAAGCTCCGCACTTGCCCAGCTTTTTTGAAGTAGGCATCGTAATAACCAGATGACAGGCTAAAAGTTCCCAGCATAATGCGGCGTTTGACCTCATCACCAAAACCTTGGCTACGAGTGTTGACATAAATCTCGTCCAAATTCTTGGCATCTTCCGCACGGAATCCATAGCGGATGCCATCAAAACGTTGCAAATTGGAAGAGGCTTCTGAGGATGCGATAATATAGTAAACCGCAACCCCATACTTGCTGTGTGGCAGGCTCACTTCTTCAATAGTTGCACCCAATTTTTCAAACTGCTTGGCTGCTTCAAGAATATTTTCCTTGATTTTTGGATCAATTCCCTCACCCAAATATTCTTTCGGAAGAGCAATTTTGAGCCCTTTGATATCTTGACCAATTTTTGAAGTATAGTCTGCAATTCTCACTGGTGCAGAAGTCGAATCTTTGGCATCGCTACTTGCAATGACATTCAAAAGCTGGGCATTTTCCTTAACAGTTGGCGCAAAAGGACCAATCTGATCCAAGGAAGAACCAAAAGCGATGAGTCCGAATCGAGAAACCGTACCGTAAGTTGGTTTAAGACCGACAATCCCGTTAAAAGCAGCAGGTTGACGGATAGAGCCACCCGTATCAGATCCTAATGACAAACGGACTTGACCAGAGGCAACAGCTGCTGCAGAACCACTGGATGATCCACCAGGAACCTTACTTTGGTCCCAAGCATTTTTAGTTGCTCCGAAGTATGACGTCTCGCCAGATCCACCCATGGCAAACTCGTCCATGTTGGTCTTCCCGATGACAATCATATCCTTAGCGTAGGCATTTGCTACAGCAGTCGCATCAAAGATTGGCTCATAATTATAAAGCATTTTTGATGCAGCAGTCGTCAAGATACCCTTTGTCGAAATATTATCTTTGACTGCAAGAGGAATCCCAGACATAGGATTTTCCGCATCAATCCCTTTTTCATCAATCAACTTAGCTTGCGTAAGCGCAGCTTCTTCCGCAATGGTAATGAAAGAACCCACTGCCTCTTCACGCGCCTTGATATCTGAAAGGGTTGCTTGGGTCAATTCCGTCGCAGAAAGTTCCTTCTTGACAAGGAGATCGTGCAACTCATCAATCGTTTTTTGGTTAAAAGACATTAGGCATCTCCTCCATCTTCAAGAATAGCCGGAACCTTGATATAGTAGTTTTCCGCATCCGGTACATTTTTGAACAGTTCCTCGCGCTTATCGCCAGCAACGGCTACATCTTCACGCATAACGCTCTTGCGCTCTGCCATCGTTGTAGTAATCGCAACACCTCTTGTATCTACTTCATTTAACAGCTCTACCATATCCACAATTTTTGACAAAGTCGTCGCAAATTCTGCAGTTTCTTCGTCAGAAAAAGATAATTTTGACAGCTGCGCCACATGACGAACTTCTTCTTCAGAAATTTTCATCGCACATTCTCCTTCTTTACATACGCCTGTCTGCGTCCTATTTCATCAATAATTCAATGATTGATGAATAAACAAGCAGCCTTTTTTACATAGTCCCTAAAATTATACCATATTTTTGGATTATCCGTCCCTGTAAATCTTACAAAATTGTAAGAAGGGAATCTTACAATTTTGTAAGAAGGGACTTGCTTTTTGTAAGAAAACAGCCTCTATTTAAATGATACAATTAAAACTGAAGAGAGGTACATCACAATGAACAGATTCCAATTTAAATTA
>CAUTON010000047.1:0-10534 GCA_963539895.1 uncultured Streptococcus sp.
TAAGATTAGTCAAATACTCAAGCCTCCGTAGTGCGGGGCTTTTATGCTATACTAGTGATAGTTGTACAAAGAAATATGTCATAAATTTAACAGAAAGGAAGGGTGAGCTGGTGTTTGAAATTGAACACCGTCCGTTTAACGCCCTTTGTATCTTCTTGTATGCCTGAATTACCTGAGGTTGAGACGGTTCGCCGTGGCTTGAATCGTCTTGTTGTTGGTCGGACGATTGCGCGTGTGTCGGTCCGTGTTCCCAAAATGGTCAAGCCAGAGGTGGAGATTTTCAGTGATAGCTTGGCTGGTCAGACTTTGAAGGCCATTCGTCGCCGAGGGAAATACTTGATTTTAGAAATGACCGATTTGCTCCTTATTTCCCATCTGCGGATGGAGGGCAAGTATCTCTTTTTTACGGATGAAGTGCCTGAAAATAAGCATTTTCATGTCTTTTTCCATTTTACCGACGGGACGACCTTGGTCTACCAGGATGTCCGCAAGTTTGGGACCATGGAATTATTGGACAAGGCGGATGAAGAATCTTTCTTTGTTCAGAAGAAGATTGGACCTGAGCCTACGGAGCAAGATTTCAAACTGGCACCATTTTCCAAAGCCCTGCGATTATCCAAAAAAGCGATAAAACCGCTGCTTTTGGAGCAGAGATTAGTGGCAGGTCTGGGGAATATCTATGTGGACGAGGTGTTATGGGCGGCAAAAGTGCACCCAGAGCGACTGGCATCAAGTCTGACATCATCTGAAATCAGGCGCCTGCATGACGAAACGATTCGTATTCTCCAATTGGGAATCGAAAAAGGCGGTTCCACCATCCGTACTTATCGCAATGCCTTAGGTGAGGACGGCACCATGCAGGAGGAGTTGCAAGTCTACGGTTTGGACGGGCTGGCTTGCAGCCGTTGTGGGACCACCATTCAGAAAATAAAAGTAGGAGGACGAGGCAGTCATTTCTGTCCTCGGTGTCAAAAACTATGACAATAATCGGTATCACAGGCGGTATCGCCTCTGGCAAGTCCACGGTGACAGATTATTTACAAAAAAAGGGCTATGCGGTCATCGACGCAGATAGTGTCGTGCATGACTTGCAAGCCAAGGGTGGCAAGCTTTATGCGGTCCTTGTCGACTGGCTGGGGGAGGATGTTTTGCAGGCAGATGAGGAACTCAATCGGCCCAAGCTGGCCCAGCTGATTTTTAGCAATCCTGACTATCTGGAAAAGTCTGCCCAGCTGCAGAATCCAATTATTCGTCAGGAGTTGGCGGACAGGCTAGCAGATGCCCAAGCTAAATATGAAATCGTCTTTCTGGATATTCCGTTGCTGTTTGAGCAAGGGTATGCGGATTGGTGTGACCAGGTCTGGCTGGTCTATGTAGACGAGGAAACCCAGCTAGATCGCCTCATGAATCGAAACGGCTACAGCCGCAAGGAAGCTCGTCAGCGCATCGCAAGCCAAATGTCCCTAGAAGAAAAGAAAGAAAAAGCTAATGTGATGGTTGATAATAACGGGGGAATCGAAGAGCTCTATCATCAGCTCGATTTCTTACTTAATAATTTGTAAAATCTTTTCAAAAACCTGCTTCTAATCAACAAAAATGGTGGTATAATAGGACAGTTAGAAAGAAGATGATCTTATTTTACAGAAAATAGACTGGAAGCAAAATTTACGATTGGCCTGATTGGGAAATTTCTTGACGGGGGCTAGTTTTTCGCTGGTCATGCCCTTTATGTCCCTCTACGTAGAAGAATTAGGTGCCAAGGGCAATGAGATTGAATTTTACGCAGGTCTAGCTGTGTCGGCTACGGCGCTGGCATCTGCCATCATGTCGCCCATCTGGGGCAATCTGGCTGACCGCTATGGCAATAAACCCATGATGGTGCGAGCGGCTGCCGTCATGCTCTTTACCATGGGTGGCTTGGCTTTTGTGCCCAATGTCTTTTGGCTCTTGGTCTTGCGGATTTTGACAGGTGTCTTTGCTGGCTATATCCCCAATTCGACGGCGCTGATTGCCAGTCAAGTACCTCGTGAAAAGGCTGGCTATGCGCTAGGCACTCTCTCGACAGGACTTGTCACAGGCAATTTGATGGGGCCCCTCTTGGGCGGATTTTTAGCCGATGTCTTTGGCATGCGCAATGTCTTTTTGATTGTCGGCGGCTTGCTTTTATTATTAACGATTCTGACCATTTTCCTGATTCAAGAGGATTTTACACCAATCGAGCGCGGAGCAGAAATGCCGATGCGCGAAGTCTTGGCACGAGTCAAGGATAAGCAGATTCTTCTCGGACTCTTTGTGACCAGTATGATTATCCAGGCATCTGCCCAGTCCGTCATCCCCATCCTGACGCTCTATATTCGCCATCTTGGTCAGACGGAAAACCTCATGTTTGTGGCGGGCTTGATTACTTCTGCTATGGGGATTTCCTCCATCTTTTACTCTGGTTTTTTAGGAAAAATTGGGGATCGGGTAGGCAACCATCGACTGCTCCTAGCGGCCCTCACCTACAGTTTCATCATGTACCTGCTCTGCGCTCACGCTGCGACACCGCTGCAATTGGGAATTATCCGTTTTCTCTACGGCTTTGGGACAGGTGCCCTTTTACCATCAGTTAATTCTCTCTTGACAAAGATTGCCCCAAAAGAAGGTATGGCTCGCATCTTTGCCTACAACCAGACCTTCACCTATATGGGAACTGTCCTTGGCCCTATGCTAGGGTCTAGTGTCGCAGCCTATCTAGGTTATCGCTGGGTTTTCTATGCTACAGCCAGTCTGGTCTTGGTCAATCTAATCTGGTCCACCATCAATTTTAGAAAATATTTATTAGTGAAGGAAATCGTGTGAGAGTAAAAGTCAATCTGCAGTGTAGTGAGTGCGGCAGCAAAAACTACCTGACCAGTAAAAATAGCAAGACCCATCCAGACAAGCTGGAAGTCCTGAAATTTTGCCCCAAAGAAAGAAAAGTAACCCTACATATTGAAAGCAAGTAGCTTTTGTGCTATACTATTGAGAGTTATTGAAGAAAGTGAACTCAAAATGTACCAAGTATTATTAACCATTTTATTGATTTTATCAGTTGTATTAGTTATCGTCATCTTTATGCAACCCTCTAAAAACCAGTCGGCTAACCTCTTCGATGCAGGTTCAACAGCTCTCTTTGAGCGGACCAAGGCGCGTGGTTTTGAGGCCGTTATGCAACGCTTGACAGCAATTTTGATTGCTGCCTGGCTCTTGCTTGCACTAGCATTAGTGATTATTTCGAGTAATTGAGAGTAAGACAGAAATTGGTAAGACGCAGTCTTCAATTTCGACGTCTTACCTCCGCACAGTTGAGTAGGTTTCTACAAGCTGATAAGTCAGTGCAGTAGAAGCCACTCAACCACTGCGACTCATGTACTTGTACATACAATTTGAGTCTGGGGAATGATTTTCTCCCAGACTTTTTTTCAGAAAAAGGTAAACATGAAAGAAGAAATTTTAACCTATCTAAAAGAGCATGGTCCGGTGACTATGAATGATTTGGCAGCTGGCCTGGAGATGGCTGGTGCTAAGCACTTTACTAGCCTGGTCAAGACGGTCTCTGGCTTGGAGAGCCAGCGTCAACTCCGTTTTACCAAGGACGGCCACATTGCGCTAGCCGAGAAAAAGGAAAAGAAAGCCATCACCCTTAAAGGGATTTTCCGTGCCCATAAGAATGGCTTTGGCTTTGTGACGGTGGACGAGGAGGAAGAGGATCTCTTTGTGGGTCGGAGCGATGTCAACCACGCTATCGAGGGCGATACGGTCGAAGTGACCATCAAAAAGCCAGCTGATCGCCTCAAAGGGACGGCAGCGGAAGCCAAGGTCATCGATATCCTGGAGCACAGTTTGAAAACTGCCGTAGGGCTTTTAATCCTGGATGAGGAAAAGCCTAAGTATGCAGGCTACATCCAGTCCAAAAACCAGAAAATCAGTCAGCGAATTTATGTCAAAAAATCTCCGCTGGTAGTAGATGGGACAGAGATTCTTAAAGTAGATATCGAGAAGTACCCAAGTAAAAAGCACGACTACTTTATCGCCAGCCTCAGAGAAGTGATTGGCCACAAGGATGATGTAGGGATTGACGTCCTAGAGGTCCTGGAGTCCATGGACATCGTGTCTGAATTTCCAGAATCTGTCCTGGCTGAGGCCAATCGGGTGCCAGAAGCTCCGACGGAAAAAGATATGGCAAGCCGCCGTGACCTGCGAGAGGAAATCACCTTTACCATCGACGGGGCGGATGCCAAGGACCTGGATGATGCAGTCCATATCAAGCGCCTAAAAAATGGCAATTTTGAGCTGGGTGTCCATATCGCTGATGTCTCCTACTACGTGACAGAAGGCAGCGAACTGGACAAGGAAGCCCTCAAACGCGGAACATCCGTCTATGTGACTGACCGCGTGGTACCCATGCTGCCAGAGCGCCTGTCAAATGGTATCTGCTCCCTCAATCCAAATGTCGACCGCCTAACCCAGTCTGCTATCATGGAAATTGACAAAAAAGGTCGGGTCGTCAACCACTGGATCGGGCAAACGGTCATCAAGACCACCTACCGCATGACCTATAGCGATGTCAATGACATGCTGGCAGGCGATGGGGAAAAACTTGCTAGCTTTAAGGAAATTGCCCCAAGTGTCCAGCTCATGGCAGAGCTCCATGGCATTTTAGAAGCCATGCGGACTGGCCGCGGAGCCCTCAACTTTGATACCAGCGAAGCTAAAATCGTGGTCAACAAGGAAGGGTTACCAGTCGATATTGTCCTGCGCCAGCGTGGAGTTGCAGAGCGGATGATTGAGTCCTTTATGCTGGCAGCTAATGAATGCGTGGCAGAGCATTTTGCCAAGTTAGACCTGCCTTTTATTTACCGGATTCACGAGGAGCCAAAGGCTGAAAAACTCCAGAAGTTTATCGACTATGCAACGAACTTTGGATTAACGGTCTACGGGACGGCCAACTCCATCAGTCAGGAGGCCCTGCAGGAGCTAATGGAGAAGGTCAAGGACGAGCCCTTTGCGGAGGTTCTTGCCATGATGCTTCTACGATCTATGCAGCAGGCCCGCTACTCTGAGCACAACCACGGTCACTACGGGCTGGGGGCGGAGTACTATACCCACTTTACCAGTCCCATTCGCCGCTATCCTGACCTGCTCGTTCACCGCATGGTGCGGGAATATGGTCAGTTGACTGAGGAAAAGGTGGCGCATTTTGATCAGGTCATTCCAGGCATCGCCAAGGAAGCATCCAGCTTGGAGCGACGAGCTATCGACGCGGAACGCGAAGTTGAAGCCATGAAAAAGGCTGAGTACATGGCCGAGTATGTGGGCGAGGAGTTTGATGGCGTGGTGTCATCTGTCGTCAAGTTTGGGCTCTTTGTGGAGTTGCCAAATACGGTTGAGGGCCTCATCCATATCACCAACCTACCGGAGTACTTCAACTACAATGAACGGACATTGACCTTGCAGGGCGAAAAGACTGGACTGGTCTTCCGCACTGGACAGCCTATCCGCATCAAGCTGACGCGGGCTGATAAGCTGACTGGGGAGATTGATTTTGCCCATGTGGCATCTGACATGGACATCCGTGAAAAGGTAGAGAAGCCGAGCCGTGATAGCCGTCATAGAAAAGACGGAGGCAAGCGAGATGGCAAGTCAAAAGACAGACGAGACAGCGCCAGCTTTTCCAAAAAAGACAAAGAAAAAAAGAAAAAGAATTATGGCGGTAAAAAATCCTTCTACAAGGATGTAGCCAAGAAGGGAGGCAAGCATGGCAAAGGGTCAAGGACAGGTCGTCGCTCAAAACAAAAAGGCTAACCACGACTACACCATCACAGATACGCTGGAAGCAGGAATCGTCCTGACAGGTACCGAAATCAAGTCCGTGCGAGCAGCCCGTATCAACCTCAAGGATGGCTATGCTCAAATCAAAAACGGGGAAGCCTGGCTGGTCAATGTCCATATCTCGCCCTTTGACCAGGGCAATATCTGGAATCAGGATCCGACTAGGACCAGAAAGCTCCTTTTGCGGAAGAAACAAATCGCCCAATTAGAGGGCGAACTCAAAGGCTCTGGTATGACCCTGGTACCGCTCAAGGTCTATATCAAGGACGGCTTTGCTAAGGTTTTGATTGGCCTGGCCAAGGGGAAACACGACTACGACAAGCGTGAGTCCATCAAACGCCGCGAGCAGGAACGCGACCTCAAACGGACCATTAAGGCGATCAATAGTCGTTAAACCAGGGAGACCTGGTTTTTCTTTATTCCATCTCCTTCTCAAGTCCCTGTTTGCCTGGTGTTATTGTATGGTATAATAGCAGAAAGATGGAGGATGAGTATGAGTATGAGTATTTATGGTGCATATGAGGCGATCATGATAGAGATTCTGGCTAGGCTGACGGAGCAGATTGCGGCAGCCAGTCAGAAGTCTAAGGAAGAAACAGGTTTTAAGCTCTTTGAGCATTTTAAAGCTCGGATCAAGGCTGAGGAGTCCATGGTGGACAAATGTCAGCGAAAAGGCCTGCCCGTCACGACAGAGTCAGCTCTTAAAGGGATTCGAGACAGTATTGGGCTGCGCATTATCTGCGGTTTTGTCGATGATATTTATAAGCTGGTCGATATCATTAAGGGGTTGGACGGCGTCTCTGTCTACAATGAAAAGGACTTTGTCTTTCAGGCCAAACCAAATGGCTATCGCAGCTACCACTTGATATTGGAAGTGGAGACAGATGAAGCTGACTGTCAGGGGAATCTGCCTGGTCACTACTTTGTTGAGGTGCAGCTGCGGACGCTGGCTATGGATTCCTGGGCCAGTCTTGAGCACCAGCTCAAGTACAAGCACGACATAAAAAATCCTGAGCGGATTGTCAAAGAGCTCAAGCGCTGTGCAGACGAGCTGGCTTCTTGCGACCTCAGCATGCAGACCATCCGCAATTTAATCACAGAAAGTAGGGACTAGTATGGGACTGAAGATTTTACTGGCTGAAGACGAAGCTGCCTTGGCTCGTGTCTACGCGGCTGCGCTAACTCATCAGGGGTTCACCGTGACCCATGTGCCAAATGGCCGTGAGGCGGTCAATGCAGCTCGCAGTAGTGTCTACGACGTCTATCTTTTTGATGTCATGATGCCTGAGTTGTCGGGGGTGGAGGCTCTGCGGACCCTGCGGGAATCGGGTGATCGGACCTATGCCATCCTCCTTACCGCCATGTCGGAGATTGAGGACAAGGTGACGGGGCTGGATGCTGGCGCGGATGACTACCTGACCAAGCCTATCTCGCTTAAAGAACTGCTGGCGCGGATGGCGTCGCTGGATCGGCGTCTAGGGACCTTTACAGAGAATATCCTGACCTTTTCTGGTGTCACGCTCAATGTCGCCCAGCAGGAATTGACCGCGACTAATAGCATCCGCTTAGCTGGCAAGGAAGCCAAACTCATGGAGCTCCTCATCCTCAATCAAGGTCGCGAACTATCGACTCAGGAAATTTTCAACCAAGTCTGGGCCAAGGACGAGGACCCTGATATGGACGAGGGCTATGTCTATATCTACATCTCCTACCTACGGCAAAAGCTCCGCTCAGTCCAAGCTGCGGTGGAAATCACGGGCACAGATGGAGGTAGTTACCAGCTGAGAAGGGCAGGTGATGACCATGCTTCGTAAGCTGCGCTTGCAATTTATCGCCATCGCCTCTCTGGCAGTTCTGGTAGTTCTGGGTTCTTTTATCGGAGTTTTCAACTCTTTTTACTACATCCAGGACAATGGCGAGATTGACACCATTTTGGATATTTTAGAAGAAAATGATGGGCAATTTCCCAGTGATAGCAAGCTAGAAAGCCTCTTAAGTACCAGTAGTCTAACGGTCGCGCGTGCGGTGCAGATAGACTATTTTAGTTACACGGTGGATAGCGAAGATGCCATCACAGAGTCCAATTTGACCCATATCCGTGAGCTGACGGAGGAGGATTTTGCTGAGCTCGCTGAACGAATCAATCTATCAGACGGACAGGAAGATATCATTGAATACGACGGGCGCAATTATGCCTATCGGGTCATTGCCCAGTCGGATGGGACTTACTTAGTCGTCGTCCTAGATGCGACTAGCTACATGGCCAATCGGTCCAGTCTTTTTACCAGCTCTCTACAAATTTCCCTCCTCAGCCTGGTCTTCTTTATCGCGATTCTCTTTGTCCTATCTAGTCGGGCTATCAAGCCATATATGGAAAATATGGAAAACCAGAAGCGCTTCATCACCAATGCGGGGCATGAATTGAAGACACCGTTAGCTATTATTTCGGCCAATACGGAGATGCAAGAACTCCTAGATGGGGAGACCGAGTGGAGCAAGTCGACCAAGGACCAAGTGGCGCGGATGACCGAGCTGATTAACCAGATGGTGACTCTAGCCAAACTAGAAGAGCAACCCGATATCGCTCTATCAGACTGCGACTTTTCGGCTATCGCTGAGGATGCGGCCGAGGATTTCAAAGCGCCAGTCGTCAAGGATGGCAAGAGCTTTGTCATGGATATCACGCCAAACATCCATGTCAAGGCCGAGAGCAAATCACTCTTTGAGCTGGTGACGATCCTGGTGGACAATGCTAATAAATACTGCGACCCAGCAGGCACGGTAACTGTCAGGCTGACCCAGACTAATTTGAAAAAGGCAAGGCTAGAAATCTCCAATACCTACGTAGCGGGCAAGGACGTGGACTACAGCAAGTTTTTCGACCGCTTTTACCGAGAGGACGAGTCTCACAATAGCCGGACTGCTGGATTTGGCATTGGACTCAGTATGGCCCAGTCCATGGTGCGAATTTTTAAAGGCAAGATTTCTGCTTCCTATAAGGGCGATATGATAACCTTTCGAGTGATTTTGTGATTAGAAATGTAACGAGGTAATATATGAAAAATGCCCTTGCATACGTGTATGGGAAGGGTGGCTCTAGCAGTGAAGTCCACCATTATAAGCAATTTTTCGCTGAAAATGACACTCTGACTTCCTTACAAACAGTTAGAATCTATATTCCAGAACCCAACCAGTGGTAGAGTCAGCAAATTCAACCATTAGTTCGTGTAAAAATCTGATAAATCCTGATATGCTTGAGTCATGAAAGGAGATGCTCGATATGAATCAAATCAAAATAGGAAAATTCATCGCATCCTGTAGAAAGGATCAAGGTCTGACCCAAGCCAATCTTGCGGAGAAACTTGGTATCAGTGACCGAGCGGTCTCAAAGTGGGAAACGGGACGGTCTTTGCCGGATTCTGGCATTATGTTGGAACTGTGTGATTTCCTAAAAATCAACTTCAACGAGCTTCTATCGGGTGAACGAATTATGGCTGAAGCATATGATAAACATGCAGAAGAAAATCTTCTTGCCCTGAAAGGCCAAATTGAGGAAAGAAACCGTCAACTGTTGTGGATGGAATACATGATTTTAGTTCCGTCTGTCATTGCGTCGGTTGCACTAGTTTCTGTCGCTCTATTTGTCGAGATGCACCTATGGTTGCGCATCCTACTCCTAGCATTCACGCTGCTCTTGATGTTCACCGCCTCCTCTATTGGCGTAACGATTGAACAAAAGGTTGGGTATTATGAGTGCAGGCATTGCCACCGCCGACATGTACCGACCTACAAGCAGTTGTTTTTTGCCCTGCATTTATTCAGAAGAAGATACCTATCATGTCCCGAATGCGGAAAACGTAGCTGGCAGAAGAAGGTCCTAGCAAATGATGAGTAAAAAAAAACACCTAAAAATAGGAAACATGGCAGTTTCCTATTTTTAGGTAGAGAAAATAACTTAATTTAAATACAAATTTTATTCCTCGACACTTCTCCTCAACAATACCCAAGTTAGTAGCAACATTATCAGAACAATTAGAAGGTAGCCAAGCGTTATGGTGAAAAAAGACACTTGGGAAGCCAGTTTGCTGGCGATAAAATTGGGAACTGCCGCTCCACCGTAGGACGAGAAATAAATGACAGACATCAGTTCAGTTTTTTCAGCTTCACTTGCCTTGCTTTGAAGTTCCTGCATGGCAGCCGTATAGCAAACGCCTTGAGAAACACCAGCAATCATTGAAACGATAAAAAAGAGTGCTAAATTTTCAAAATTGAACGATAAATACATCAAAGCAATACAAATCGCAAAGCTTAACATACCGTACTTTTTCCCTTTGTAACTGGAAAACTGACTACTCAAACGCGCACCAATAAAGTTTGGCACCATAAATACAGAGAGGATAATACCCGACAGTAAGGTACTATTATCATGAAAAATATGAGAAGCAATGGTTGAACTAAAAGCTTGAAAATAGCCACCCATGACCCAAGTCCCAACAAAAATACAGAAGGCCGCTGGGAAAAATGGTCTGGCTTCTTTTGCTATGCTTAATTTGGGAATGAGATTTCTCCACGTAAAAGTCAGCGTTTTTCCAGTATCTATAGATAAACATACACCAACAAAGCAAGTGAGCATCAAAAGTAAAACAGGCCAATAAGAAGCATTTGTATAGTTTACAAATAA
>CAUTON010000048.1:0-10428 GCA_963539895.1 uncultured Streptococcus sp.
AATACATTATATTATAGTGCCTTGAGTCATCTTCATTTAGAGATTCTAGACAAGTTTCAGGATAACGCCGAGGAATTGTTAAGTATCAATAATTTACAAAGTAATTCATTCTATACAAAATTACAGGCTATTTCAAAAATTTTGAATGGGGAGGATACTCATTTTTTTAAGACGGTTGTTCCTGCTAGCAAGCTTGAAGAAATTGAAAGGTTTTATTATTTGGGGCTTTTCTACTTAAAGCAAGGTGACAAGGCGACCTCTATACAACATTTTAAAAAGATCGAAGAGGAAAACGAAGAACTATTCTACGTTCGTGAAGCCAAGAAATGTTTGGAGGAACTGCAGTAAATGTTGGGAACTTCCTTTGGGAAAATCCTGGTCTTGTAGCAACAGGAATTATCGTTGGAGCGTTGATTGTTATCGGTTCTCCTGTGATGGCCACAGCTGCATTAGTTGTAGGAGTTGCATCTACTATAGATTTTGACGATAATAAAAATAGGAAATAGAATGTTTAAAAAAGTGATTACAAATATCAAGATAAAAACATTAGCGTATATTCTTGAAACGGGACCGATTTATATTTTTTGTCTAATGCTACTTCCGTACCTAGGGGTTTTGGTATTTGCGTCGGAAGATAAAAATCTGATGAGAATTGTGGTTCTGATTGAATTGCCCCTGTTTTTATTAATCTTATTTATGAGATTTGCAATTCGAAAAATTTCAAGATATTTATTTAATGATATTAGATTAAACGATTATTTAGAGTTTCTGAATTACCTGTACAGATATTCTAAAGGAGGTAAGCGACGTAAGCTTTATTCAATTAGTTACGATATAGGGAGAGGTCAGATCGCTTACCTAAGAGGTGAATTTAGAAAAAGTGATGAGATTCTGGAATCTATAAGTTTAACACAGTTTCAGGGTCAAGTACGGAAAAAGCTGGAAAATCAAGTTCGATATTACCAATTGTTAAATCGCATTCACCGTGGTCAAAGTGTTCCTGAAAATGATTTTAAAAAAGTGAATGAGTTGGAGAAAAAGAAATTATTAGCTATTTATGATATTGTAAACAAGAAACAGAACAATTTTTTTGCTCTTCAAAAAGAAACAAACTCTCTATTAGAGCTTGTTGAAAAAAGATATTACGATGCATTAAATAACTATCACATTGGGGATTTTCAGACTGCAAAAAGAAACTTTGAGAAAATAATGGACATAACTGAAGATATATTCTACATTCGCGAAGCCAAGAAACATTTGGAGGAATTACAATAATATTCCAACAGGTCAGACAGTCAATGTAAAAGGATTTGATTGGGGTGATGTGAAACAATGGACGAATGACCATCCAGTAGCGACCGGAATTATTGTTGGTGTTACAGTTGCAGCAGTTGCATTAACGGTAGTTGCACTTGCAGTTCCTGGAGGAATTACAGCAGCAGCTACTGCTGCTACAACAGCTGTAGTTAGTGGAATATCAGTTATCGGAAGTGCTATTGCAGGACTTGCATTTGGTTAATGGGGGAAGGTATGAAAAAATTAAGTTTTGATCAAATTTCAAATAAATATAAGAAGAGGAGAGTTACGACCTTAATTATTTTTCTTATTTCCTTGTTTTTAATGGTCGTCACATTTTTCTTAAATAATCTTATAGGTTTATTTAGTGCACTTTTTTTGTTATGTATAAACGTAGTTTGCTATATACCGTTTTTATTTAGCATTAGCCAAAGCACAAAGGAAATCCTTATAACAGAGTTAGACCCTGTTCGTGCAATACAAGTAATGGGGCTGTTGAAACCAGATACCGGTACATTACCCACCCTAAATTACGCTTATTCTTATTTAATTGTAGGAGATTTAGACAAATCAAAAGGATTTTTAGATAAAATATCAGAAGAAAAGCTACAGAAAAATGTAATTAAAGATAATTTAATATATTACCTTTACATCAAAAGTTTTCTTGAAGTGTTACGAGACGATTTAAATGCGGTAGAAGAGTTTGATAACAAACTCCAAATGATTCCTTTAAAAAATCCAGTGATTCAAGACAATGCTCAAAAACGCATGCAATTTCTAAAGGCTATTTCTGATATTGAACAAGGTAAAAAGAATGATTACTTTGAGACGTCGTTTCCAAATCATAATTTGGAAAAATTAATCCATCAATATTATCAAGCCCGTAATTTATTGATAGCTAGCGACACTTCATCCGCAAAAGAATTACTTGAAAAGGTAGCCAGCGAAAATGAAGACATTATCTTCGTCCGCGAAGCCAAGAAATATTTGGAGGAACTACAATGACAGATAGAAGACACGTTCCGATTGGATCGATTGTGAAAGTAAGGAATTTGGAACAACAAGTAATGATAGTTGGGCTCTTTCCGATTGTCGAAAAGAATGGCGAACAGGGCTATTTTGACTACTCGGCAGTATACACCCCGATTGGACTGACTGGTCCTGACAGTCTCTTCTTTAACAAAGAAGACATTGAGGAATTGATTTTCATTGGCTATATTGATGCTGCATTTCAAAATATTGATTCAAACTATGAAAAATTAGTTTCTCAAATTGATTATCCAAAGTTTAATGTAAAAGATTTTAATAGTAATGATTAAATCAGTTGATAAGGGAAAGAGTTTGAAGCAACCGTTTCTTATTCTTATCAAAATACAATATAAATGATTGAGCCACCGAAGCTATTCATTCGATGGCTTTTTAGTGAGTTTCTTTTTAGAAGCTAAACGACCAAAATGCATCCTTTCGATACAGCTATTTTGACAAATTATGCTGACAAAGCTGCAAGTTATGAAGTAAGCGTATACAAATCATTTTGAAAGTGTAAAATAGAATTATCAAAGATATTTAAAAGGAGAAAATTCTATGAAAGAATGGATTGAAAAACATCCTGATTTGTGGGAGTTCATCAAGTTTAATGTCCTCTCAAACGTTGCAACGATTACTAATTTCTGTGTCCTCTGGCTGGGATCCAACTTGCTCTTCCGTGCCTTTTCAAGTCAGCCTTTTGACTGGTTTATCTTCCACTATCCTGTGGAAAACGGCGGGCTCAATGGCTTCCTATCCTTCCTTCTAGCCTATGTCTGTGCACAGATTGTTAACTACATTGTCCAACGTAAACTGGTCTTTGGCGCAGAAAATGATATTTCCAAAACCCTTCACTGGTACATCTTGACTGTTGTAGTGGCAGGGATCTTGTCAATCGTCTTACCACCATACACCACAGCCCTCTTCCAAGGCTGGGGCATGAGCCTAGGCTGGGCACAAACCTGCGCTAACTGTGTAAATATCATCGTCCAAGTCGTCGTCAACTACCCAATGATGAAATTCGTGATTATGAAATGATGATACAAAGGGCGTAAAACAGACACAGCCAAAATTGAAAAGACTTAGTTCTGTATTACAGGGCTAGGTCTTTTTTGCTTGGGTATCCGTGGACATGAGTCTGCCATTCTGACCACATAGGGACTCAAGGCGACCAGATGGGGAAAAGGTCTTGAAAAGCAGTCTTGCATGGTGTTTAATAGAGTCAGAAAGGAGAAAGATATGGATGTAAAGTTGGATATTAGACATCAGTATGAGACGAGCACCGCTGTGATTCAGGCGCCAGCTCTTGACCAAGAGGTGCAAGAAGTGGTTGCTTTTATCGAGAAAAATAATCAGATTGTCCGAGAACTGACGGCTAAAAAGGGGGAACGAGTTTATTTTCTGCCTGTTGACCATGTCGTTCGACTGGCCATCGAAAATCGTAGCCTGACGGTCTACACTAAGGAGGACAGCTATCAATCTAGCTTGCGCCTCTATCAGGCCATGGAAGTCTTGCCAAGATATTTTATTCAAATTTCCCAATCTGAAATTATCAATAGCCAGCAACTGGAATACCTAGAAGCCACTCCAAACGGTCTGGTCAAGCTGGTCATGAAAAACGGAGATGTCACCTATTCATCCCGTCGCTATCTTAAAACCATAAAGGAGGTCTTTGGACTATGAAAAAATATGTTACTTCAGCCACTCTTGGTATCACGATTGGGACAAGTCTGGCTATCTTCTTTTCAGCTCTTTTTGCAGAAGGGGACTTTACGCCTGTCAACCCTTATTCTTGGGCAGGGAGCTTTTACATGCAGCACTTGACAGCCTGGCAGACCATGCTGGTGGCAGTTCTCATTTGGGCAGCAATCGGGATCCTATTTCAAGCTGCGGATGTCATTTTTTCTAAAGATTGGAGCCTACTTAAGATGAGTCTGACCCACTTTGTGGTGACAGCGACAGGTTTTACGATTTTAGGGATTTTGGCAGGATGGATGCCACTTAATCTGAGAAACCTACTCTTCTTCTGGGGAATTTACGTGCTGATTTATGCCATTATCTATCTGATTAACTACCGCCAGATGAAAGCTTCAATCGAAGCTATCAATCAATCCTTGGGAAAATCATAAAATTTTGCTATAATATGGAAAAACGAAAGGTCGGGTTTCCATGGAAAGAGCATTAAAAGGAGTCTTTAGAGTCATCCAGTGGGTGCTGATTGTGGCGCTGCTTTTGTCAATCATCTCACTCATCATGACCTTCGTCTCAGGAGGAAACTTGCTAGCAGCGATTTTCGGTGTTTTGCTTAGCATCCTCTTTCTTTACCTGCGCCCGATTCTTTACAAAAAAGTCATGGATATGGCTGGATTTGAGGCTTAGGAGGCTGGTATGAATAAGACGAAATTATTGGTGATCGGGATTCGATTCCTCTACGTATGTATGATTTTGGCGTTACTCGCCTCCATCACAGTGATTATTATGCACCTGACCAGCGGGGCTTCTTGGCAGGACTTTCTCGCACCAGTTCTGGCCTTGATCGGGGTGGGGATTACCTTTCGCGAAATCCTCTCCAGTGGGCTCAACGGCTACCTAACACAAGAAAAGACTGAGCAGGAGGACACAGACTAATGCGGTTTTTCTATCTACGCCTCGCTTTCTATGGGATTTTTGCTCTCTTCAACGCCAGCTTTGTGGCCTATAACTGCCTGACGGGCTTTGACTTATCAAAAATCGCGCTTCCTCTCATTTTAGCGGTGATTTGTGGTCGGTTGACTTGGAGCATTTGGAAAGAAAAGGCCCAGTCGTCATCTGACAGCTGACAGATTATTGACAGACAGCGGAGTCTGGACCATGAGGCCCAGCTCCTTTTTGTCGCCTTTTTTGTGCTATAATAGAAGGCAAGATTTCCAAGAAGAAAGACAGAACTATGTCAAAAATTATTGAATTACCCGAAATATTAGCCAATCAAATCGCAGCAGGTGAGGTCATCGAGCGGCCTGCCAGCGTGGTCAAAGAGCTGCTCGAAAACGCCATCGACGCGGGCAGCAGCCAGATTACCGTCGCGATCGAGGAGGCGGGCCTAAAGAGCATCACCATCACCGACAACGGCGAAGGCATCGCACCGGATCAGGTCGAGCTGGCCCTGCGCCGCCACGCCACCAGTAAAATCAAGAATCAAGCCGACCTTTTTCGTATCCGAACACTAGGTTTTCGTGGCGAGGCCCTGCCCTCCATCGCCTCCGTCAGTCGGATTACAATTGAGACCATGACAGCAAACAGTGACCACGGGATTTCTCTCATCGCTCAAGGTGGAGTTGTCGAGTTGAGTGAGGTCATCAGCCGCCCAGTCGGCACCCAGATGACAGTGGAAAACCTCTTTTTTAACACGCCAGCCCGCCTCAAGTATGTCAAGAGCCAGCAGGCAGAGCTCTCGCATATCGTCGACGTGGTCAATCGCCTCAGTCTGGCCCATCCAGAGATTGCCTTCACCCTGGTCAATGAAGGGCGTGAGCTCATGACCACAGCTGGGACTGGCAACCTCCGCCAGACCATCGCAGGCGTCTACGGCCTAGCCACCGCCAAAAAAATGGTGGAAATCGAAAACGAAGACTTGGACTTTCAGGTGTCTGGCTTTGTCAGCCTACCAGAGCTGACCCGGGCCAACCGCAACTACATCACCATCCTCATCAATGGCCGTTATATTAAAAACTTCTTACTCAACCGCGCTATCTTAGACGGTTATGGTTCCAAGCTCATGGTGGGACGCTTTCCCTTAGCGGTCATCGACATCCAGATAGACCCCTATCTGGCCGATGTCAATGTCCATCCGACCAAGCAGGAGGTGCGGATTTCAAAAGAGCGTGAGCTCATGGCTCTTATCAGCCAGGCCATCCAAGAGGCTCTCCGTGAGCAGTCTCTCATTCCCGATGCGCTGGAAAATCTAGCCAAATCCAGCACCCGCAATACCGCAAAGCCTGTCCAGACTAGCCTGCCCTTGACTTCGACGAATCTCTACTACGACGCAGAGAAAAAGGATTTCTTTACCCGACCTGTCGAGGTGGCTGAAGACCAAACACCCCTAGCTGGCAGGACAGCATCTCCCGCGTCAGATGAGACCAGCCCAGGACAGGCTGCTGCCAGCATCAAGCTAGCAGAGCGCAGCCAAAAAGATAGCCTGGACCAGCATGGAGATAGCGATCTCCATCAGCCAGCCAAGCTAAAAAAACTCATCGACCAGCTAGAAAACGAGGAAACATCAAGCTTCCCTGAGCTGGATTATTTCGGACAGATGCACGGGACCTACCTCTTTGCTCAGGGCAAAGGGGGGCTTTACATCATCGATCAGCACGCTGCGCAGGAGCGTGTCAAGTATGAGTATTACAGAGAGGCCATCGGTCAGGTGGATGATAGCCTCCAGCAACTGCTGGTCCCCTATCTCTTCCAGTTTTCCCCAGCCGATTTTCTCAATCTTGAAGAAAAAATGCCCCTGCTCAACCAGGTGGGTATCAACCTGGAGCCATACGGAGACAACACCTTTATCCTGCGGGAGCACCCGATTTGGATGAAGGAGGAGGAGATCGAGTCTGGCGTCTACGAGATCTGCGATATGCTGCTTTTGACCAACCAGGCCTCCATCAAGGACTACCGGGCGGAGCTGGCTATCATGATGAGCTGCAAGCGCAGTATCAAGGCCAATCATGCTCTCGATGACTACTCGGCGCGTGATCTCTTGGTCCAACTGGCCCAGTGCAAAAACCCCTACAACTGCCCCCACGGCCGTCCCGTCCTAGTGAATTTTTCGACGTCGGACATGGAAAAAATGTTCCGCCGCATCCAGGAAAACCACACCAGTCTAAGGGAGTTGGGCAAGTATGAGTAATTTGACAGGAGCATTCTGGCTAAGTAAAGGGATTTTGTCTCGACAGGCCTGTCAACTTTGTGTAAAGTCAAGGAGGTTACTATGAATCTTGGAGAACGCATCCTAGAAGAACGATAGAAACATCATCATACGCAGAAAAAATTGGCTGTGCTTGTGGAGATATTGGGAATCTTGTAAACTCTGTCTTTAATCTGCCATTTAGGCAGATTTTTTGATACAATAAAATCTGTTGTAAGGAGAAATCATGAGCGAGTTTTTTAAACTTCCTAAACAGATTCAGATTCGGTAGTTGGTGCGTTTTTTGACCATCATGTTGGGAAATAGTATTTTCCCTTTTATGGCTATGTACTACACGGGTCATTTTGGGGCCTTCTGGACAGGAATTTTGATGATGGTAACCAGCTTTGCAGGATTTATTGGGACGCTGTACGGGGGTCACTTGTCCGATGCCATTGGACGTAAGAAAGTAGTGCTCTTTGGCTCCGTCGGGACGACCATCGGCTGGCTTCTTGCGATTATCGCCAATTGGCCAGGTCATGATTGGGCTTTGCTCATGTTTGCAGGGATTCTTTTGGTGGAGATTTTCTCTAGTTTTTATGCTCCCGCTTATGAGGCTATGCTGATTGACCTGACAGATGAGAGCAACCGACGATTTGTTTACACCATCAACTACTGGTTGATTAACATTGCAGTCATGCTAGGGGCTGGAATTGCAGGGCTCTTCTATGACCGATTTTTCCTAGAGCTTCTCCTTGCTCTTTTGGCGGTCAATATCCTCTGCTTCACCATCGCCTGGTTCTTCTTTGAGGGAACACGGCCTGAGGAGATGGAGTTTGAACATGGTTCAGGGCTTCTCTCTACAGTGAAAAATTACGGTCAAGTGCTGACAGATAAGCCCTTTGTCCTATACACACTGGGGTCTATTCTGATGGCATGTGTCCTCCTTCAAATAGACAATTATATCCCGGTTCACTTGGAGCTACATTTTCATACGATATCCCTTCTCGGACAAGCTGTGACAAGCTCCAAGATGCTATCCGCTATGGTATTAACCAACACCATTCTCATTGTCTTTTTTTATGACGACGGTCAATCGTTTGACCAAAAAGTTAGCACTCCTTCCGCAGTTAGTATCTGGTTCAGCCGTTTTTGCATTTGGGATTTTACTAGCGATGACTTTTGAACATTTTGCAGGGATTTTTCTAGCAGTTGTCGTGTACACCATCGGTGAGATGGTCAATGTCCCAGCCAGTCAGGTGCTGCGCGCTGAGATGATGAATCAGGATAAGATTGGCTCCTATACCGGTTTTGTCTCTATGGCAAATCCACTCGGAGCAATCTTGGCAGGGCTCATGGTCTCCGTCAGCCATTTTGTAGGTCAGCTGGGAGTGCAAGTTTTGCATGTATTGGTAGCGATGCTGGGGATTGTTTGTATAGTGGCTGCTGCCAAGTGGCATGCAGCGCTTGAAAAAACTGCCTAAACTCAACTCATTTTTAAAAGAAAGAACATTATGTACGATTATATCAAAGGAACTTTGACAAAAATCACCGCCAAGCACATCGTGGTGGAGGCTGGTGGCCTTGGCTATATTGTGAATGTAGCCAACCCTTATGCTTTTTCCGACCGTGTCAACCAATCTGTGCAAATCTACCTCCATCAAGTCATCCGTGAGGATGCGCATGTGCTTTATGGCTTTGCGACTGAGAGCGAAAAGGATGTCTTCTTGCGACTCATTTCAGTTTCGGGAATCGGTCCGACGACGGCTTTAGCTATTATTGCAGTCGATGACAATGATGGACTGGTGCGTGCCATTGAGGAGAAAAACATCACTTACCTAACCAAATTCCCAAAAATCGGCAAAAAAACAGCTTCCCAGATGATTCTGGATTTGGAAGGCAAATTCGTCTTGGCAGAAGATGCAAAAGCAGCTGCCAAACCACTTGCTGGGCCAGACAACCAAGCCCTAGACGAAGCCATGGAAGCCATGGAAGCACTGGGCTACAAGGCCAATGAACTCAAGAAAATCAAGAAATTCTTCGGGGGAACCACCGACACCGCCGAAAATTACATCAAACAAGCCTTGAAATTATTGATGAAATAATAAGATACAAAGCCGTTAAGCAAGGCAAAGAGAAATAGGAAAAGGGCGATGAGTCGGTAAGACTCAAGATTCTTTTATCTTTTCTCACAGCCTTGTAGGCGTGTTCAGTTAAATAAGATACAAAGACCGTCAAGAGCCCAGCAAAAATAGGAGTTTAACCTAAGGGTCATGTGACCCGAGGAAAACTCTCTTTTTTGCCCAGCTCTTAGGTTGTGTTCAATTAGGAAGATACGCAACACTATCCAAAGGAGTCCTATGCACCGCTGTTCTTGGGTCAAGATGACCAATCCACTATACGTTGCCTACCACGATAAGGAGTGGGGCAAGCCCCTTCATGATGAACGAGCCCTTTTTGAGTTGCTCTGCTTGGAATCCTATCAGGCTGGGCTTTCTTGGGAAACAGTTCTCAAGAAACGTGCCGCATTCCGTGTCGCATTTCACAACTACGACGCGCAAAAAGTCGCTGCCATGACGGATGAGGAGCTAGACGCCCTACTCGAAAATCCTGCCATCATCCGCCACAAGGCCAAAATCTATGCGACTCGCAAAAACGCTCAAGCCTTTCTAAGAGTGCAGGGGGAATTTGGCAGTTTTGACCGCTATCTCTGGTCCTGGGTAGGTGACAAACCCATCACCAACTCCATCCCAGACTACCGTGAAGCGCCCAGTCAGACTGATCTTTCGGCAGCCATCTCAAAGGATATGAAAAAGCGTGGCTTTGCCTTTGTCGGTCCCGTATGCGTTTACTCCTACCTACAAGCAGCAGGTCTAGTCAATGACCATGAAGATGCCTGCGCGTGGAAATGAATAAAATGAAAATACCGTTATGAGCGGTATTTTTTGATTTCTTCAGTTAGGGACTCCACCAAGCTAGTCTCATCTGTCAGTTGCAAAAGCGCCATCCCTTTTTCAATAAGAGCCTCATCCTTCTGGCAGATGCCGAGACGGACCTGTGCGAAACCGAGATAGTCGTAGCGTTTGAGCTTTTGAGCAATTTCGAGAGCTGACAGCGTCAAGGCCTGACAGATAGTTCGGTTTTCTTGTTGGTAGAGGTAGATAGTGGATAAGTTAATGAGCAACCCAAATTCGACAGGTTTTGTCGGTCGGTAGTGCTGGTACTTGACT
>CAUTON010000049.1:0-10282 GCA_963539895.1 uncultured Streptococcus sp.
ATGCTTAGAATAGGTTTTTTATGGGCATGACATGGTTAACTTAATGACATTGAGCCCGAATGGGCTTTTTTCTTTTGTTAAATTTTCAGGAAACGACGCATGGAAATCATCGATCCGAGTGATCCGATGACGATCCCAATTAAAACCAAACTTCCGACCATAACTGGAATGAAGATGTGAATTGGAATGAGTGAAAGATTTTGATCTGCCAAGCTCGCATTTACGCTATCATATATCGTTTGGTAAATCCAGTAAATCAGCATAGAAGGTACAATTGCACCAAGCAAGCCTACCCACGCTCCTTCTAAGAGGAATGGACCACGGATATAGGAATTTTTCGCACCAACCAAGCGCATGATTTGGATTTCACGACTACGTGAAATGATGGTAATCCGAATCGTATTTGAAATGAGGAGTACTGCGGTAAAGACGAGAAGAAATACTGCAACCAATCCCCATGTTTGAACCATGTCTGCCACTTGGAAGATGCGTTCGGTTTCAACTTCACCATCCCGTACTTCCGTCACACCATCGATATCTTCTAAAGCTTTGGCGACATCATCTACATACTCTGGATCAGTTGTATCGATAATATAGGCATCATAAAGCGGATTAGCATCCCCTTCAAAGAGCGACCAAGTATCACCTAGCGTATCCGTCAATTTTTTCAACTGTTCTTCCTTGCTCGAAAAGGTGGCTGTCTCCACATGATCTATCGCCATGATGGCATTATAGATGGCTTGATAATCTTCATTGGTAACCATCTCACCTTCTTCATTTTCAATTTCGGTCGAGTTATCATGGGTATCTGTCCGCAAGTAAACATTGATACGGACGTTGTTTTCTAAATCTTGACCTAATTTAATGGTATTCAAAATGACCGATGCAAAGAGGCCTACCAGAGCCAATGTAATAGTAACAGATGTCACCGCCGCAATGGACATCCAGCCATTTCGCTTGAGGCTCTTCAGCGACTCTACAAAGTGTCTAAAAAATCGTCTAATCATCGTATCCGTAGTCTCCTTCCGCTTCGTCACGTACAACACGACCGTCTTCGATCGCGATAACGCGGTGACGTAGTGTGTTTACGATTTGGCTATTGTGGGTCGCCATGAGGATGGTAGTTCCTTGCAAATTGATACGTTCCAAGAGATTCATGATTTCCCAAGAGTTGTCTGGGTCCAAGTTACCAGTCGGCTCATCGGCAATGAGGACACGCGGGTTGTTGGCAATAGCACGCGCAATGGCTATCCGCTGCTGCTCACCACCTGAAAGCTCATTTGGGAAGGAACGGATTTTATGCTTGAGGCCAACTAGGTCCAAGACTTCCATGACCCGTTTTTTGATGTTACGCGGTTTTTCCCCGATAACTTCCATAGCGTAGGCAATGTTTTCATAAACAGTCTTACGCGGCAAGAGCTTGTAGTCCTGGAAGACCACGCCAACACTACGGCGCAAGAGGGGCACATCTTTTTTCTTGATTTTAGCCAAGTCAAAGCTTCCGACTTTCAGACTTCCCTTATCAATGGATTCCTCACGGTAAAGGAGTTTGATAAAGGTTGACTTTCCAGCACCGGATGGACCTACGATATAGGCAAACTCACCGGCATCCACATTTACAGTAATCCCACGTAGGGCTGTTGTCCCGTTTCCATATTTCTTGGAAACGTTGTTCATTTCAATAATTCCCATAAGGTTTTCTGTCTAGAGACAGTCCTTTCTTCAATTTTAACTAATGCGCCACTTGAGGTAGGCGTCGATAAAGCCTTGGATATCACCATCCATGACCTTATCCACTTGGGCCACTTCAAAGTTGGTCCGATGGTCCTTGACCATGGTGTAGGGCGTAAAGACATAGGAGCGAATCTGGCTTCCCCATGTGATTTCACGCTTGTCACCTTTTAAGGCATCCACTTCTGCAGCCTTTTTCTCTTGTTCCAATTGGTAGAGTTTTGCTTGGAGCAGTTTCATAGCCCGGTCCCGGTTGCCATACTGGGTCCTATCCACGGTGGACTGGGTAACAATCCCGGTCGGAATATGAGTCAAACGGACCCCGGTAGAGACCTTATTGACATTCTGACCACCGGCACCACCAGATCGGAAAGTATCCATCTTAATCTCGTCGTCACGAATTTCCACTTCTATCGTGTCGTCCAGCTCCGGCATGACCTCGACAGACGTAAAGGAAGTGTGGCGGCGCTTGGCCGAATCAAATGGCGAGATCCGCACCAGGCGATGGACTCCCATCTCAGACTTGAGCAGACCATAGGCATTTGGCCCTGTAAAGCTGAGAGTGACAGACTTGATGCCCGCCTCATCTCCAGCCTGGTAGTCCAGGGTCTCTACTGCAAAGCCTTGGGCATTGCCAAAACGCTGGTACATGCGCAACAGCATCTCGCCCCAGTCTTGGGCCTCAGTCCCACCTGATCCTGGGTGAATTTCCAGGATGGCATTGTTGTGGTCATAAGGCTCTGACAAGAGCAGCGTCATTTCATAGCTGGTCATGAGCTTGTCTAGCTCAGCCAACTGCTCGGTCAACTCATCGCGGACCGATTCATCTTCAGCCAGAAACTCCAGCAGGATTTCAGACTCATCATAGAGGTCCAACATCCTGTGGAAATTGCTGTAGGTGTTTTTAAGCTCATTGAGCTCTTGTGATGTTTTTTGAGCGGCTAAATTGTCGTTCCAAAAATCAGGTTCGGTCATCTTGTTTTCCAAGATGGCAATCTCTTCTTCTAGACCTTCTAAGTCAAAGAGACCCCCTGAATGAGTCCAATTTAGATGCCAGCTCTTCGAGTTTTGAACGAATTTCTGCTGTATCCATTACATTCCCCATTCTAAGTTTATCAGTTCATTGTATCATACTTGAGCCTTTTTGGCTATGGATAGAAAGGCTGCACGCTCTGCTAGGACTTCTTCGTGGCTGGTGTCAACCCCTTCGACAAAGTCGATCAGATCCCGGCTTGGCTCCTTGACCAATTGTCCCAAGGCCCAGATAGCCGTCGCCATGTGGATCGGATTTTGCCCCTTGTCGATGATTTCAAGGAGTTTTGGGATGGCAGAGCGGTCGTGGCTGTTTGCCAGTGCGATGATGGCATTGCGCTGGAGGATGTTCTTGCCTCGCCAGCTACCTGCAATCATGCCAAATTTCTCCTTGAATTGACCATTTGACAGCTCCAAAAATGGAATCAGCTCTGGCATGGCCAAGTCGGGATCGATGTCTACGACTGGTGGATTGTCAATCCCCTTGTTATAAGGGCAGGCAATCTGGCAAATGTCGCAGCCATAGATGACGGTCTTGATTTTATTTCGAAATTCGACATCCATCATCCCCTTGTCCTGAGTCTGAAAGGATAGACAGCGTCTGGCATTCATGGTCCCATCTCCTATCAGACAGGAAGTCGGGCAGGCTGTCAGGCATCTGGTACAGTCTCCACAGTCGTAGTCGACTGGACTATCGGGTGCGATGTCCAGATTGGTCACCAATTCCCCTAAAAACATATAGGAGCCAAATTCTTTGGAAATGACCAGCCCGTTTTTCCCGATAAAGCCGATACCAGCCCGTCTGGCGACTGCGGTATCCACCAAGGCACCTGTGTCCACCATACCCTTGTATTCAAAGTCTGCTGTCAGCTGCTCGATGCCGCGGGCCAAGCGTTCCAGCTTGTCTTGGACCACATAGTGATAGTCCAATCCCCAGGAGTTGGGTGTGATATGCCCGCGCCTATACTGGGTTTTCTGGGGTTGTTGAGGCAGTTTTCTAGGGTAGGCGATGGCGACTGAGATGATAGTCTTGGCGGATGCCAAACTCAACTTGGGGTTAATCCGTTCCTCGATATTTTTGTGTTCAAAGCCTGAGGACCGCCCTTCCTCCTGGGCTGCCCGCAGGGATTTTTCTAGGTAAGAAAAGTCGTCTGCGGTGGTAAATCCGATTTTTGAGATACCGATTTCTTTGGCCAGTTCTTGAATTTCTTTTTTCAAATCCATGGGCTACCTCGTCAGATAAAGTCCAGCTAGGAGAGCTAGCGTGCCAGCTAGCATAACCAGATTTGTCCGGCTGGGTGCTGCTTTTTTCCAGCTAGCTAAGAGGAGATGCATGAGGATAATCCCCAATAGACCACCTAGACTGTTGGCAATCAAGTCCGTCACATCGGTCGCCCCAATGGCTAGGACATACTGTATTCCTTCAAACAAAAGGCTGACAAAAACCATAAAAAGGAGATTAAAAAACCAACCCCGGTCCGGTCGCAAGAGCGTTCGGTACATACCAAAAGGGATGAAAATCAGGACGTTAAGGCCAATCTCTTGGTAGTCGATAACACCATTGTAGACTGCTGTCCCAGCCAATGGCACCAAGTTGAGACTTCTACTTCCTCCATACTGGAGCAGGTCGTAAAAGTGATGGATATCCATTTTGAGGAGAATAGCCCAGACTAGGATACAGAGATAGGTCACATATAAAAGATTGGTTATAAAACGAGAACCCATAGCCACCTCCTTCTTTGAGTCAACATCATTTCATTATATCAAAAAACTTCTCTGTTAAAATTACAATCCTTTAACAAAAACAGGCGATATTACAAGGCGATTGCAACTTGCAATCCTTGTCGACAAAAAAGAATCGACCGAGCCGACTCTTTCTATCATTTTTAGTATGCACGTACAAACTGTGCAGCAGCCAAGGCTTGATTGATTGCTTCTAAATTAGCTTTCTTCGTCGCACCCATGATAAGGAACCAGTCAATGACAGTCCAGATACCAAATGTCAGCCAAGACAAGAGCAATTTGGCAACACCGAGACCAATTTGACCGATGTAAAACCGATCAGCCCCTATAGTGCCTAAGAAAACAGACAAAATGAGCGCTGTCGTCGGACTCTTAATCTGAGTTGACAAGACATAAGCGACTTGGCTTTCATCTAAAGCATCCAACTGCTGACGTAACATTGGAAGTGCTTCTGCTGGAAAATTACCTGCATTTGCTGCGATGAATGAATCTGAAAATGTTGACATAACCTTCTCCTAAAAACTTTTTACAAATAGTATACTATAAATTTATGAAATTGTGAAACTAAAAGGAATCATCAGCAGGCTGAATCGGTGGCATGTCGTCCGTATCTTCAGCTGTGATGTCTTCAGTTTCCACTGCTTCAAGAGCTAATTCATCCTCCACAATTTCCACTGGCGGAACTTCTGCTCCCTCAGGCTCAAGCTCAACTTCTGCTATTGCTTCAGGCTCTGATACTGGACTTTCCGCTGGTGCAGCTGTTTTTTCTACTGATTCTACTTCAGGTTCTACGACAGGCTCCGCAGGCACAACTTCAGGGGTTACAGTTGCCTGTTCTGCCGTTGCTGGTTGCTGACGGCTTGCCTGCAAGTTTTTAGCATGTTGCAAATTGACCATCAGTCGCTCAAAATTTCCCTGTTTACAATCTTTCATAATCATAAACCAATCAACAACCACCCAAACGCCGAGAGCAAGATAAAGGAAAAAGCCAATAATAATAAACATGGTAAACAAGGAAATCAGAAAGAGGGCCAGCTTGCCAATTCCTAACTCCTTATTGCGGATGTAAAATCGGTCCACCCCAAAAGAGCCTGCAAATAGCGACAAAATCAGGGCTGTCGTCGGACTTTTCATTTCCGTCATCATCAAGAGTGAAGCACTCTCATCATCGAGGGTGGCTAACTCCTGCTGTAGATAAGGCATTTGTTCAGCTGGCAGGTTGCCGCTATTGCTCATTAGAAACATTTGTGCGTAGTTCATAACATCTCCTATAAATTTGATTTTCTGCTTTTATTCTATCATATTTTCACTCAAAAGAAAAGGTTTTACTTTCTTCTTATATGGTATAATGAGAAAAAGGAGACATCATGACATTTAAAATTCGACGCGAAACCGCGATTGCTTTTCCCCCAGGCCCACTTTTTTTACAAGTCAATCAATTTCCGATTGCTAAAATCGAGAACCACGAAGAATTAGAGCTGCCACTTCCGCAAACTGCAAATAACAAGCTCCGCATCAAATGGGACAACCGTTCACAGGTGGCCGTTACAGAGGGAGACGTCCTTGTTATTTCTAGCAATCTGACCTACTTTATCTGCTATATCCTTGGTCTTGCTGCCATGGTTACTAGCTTACTTTCGACCAGTTCGACCTGGCAGTGGGCGTCCTTGATTCTCGGAGTAGGCCTAATTGCTTTTGCAGTCTTTACCCAGCCACGCTACCATATTCGTTCCCAGAAATAATTCTATCACGCAAAAAGAGTCTGAGATAATATAGTTCTCAGGCCCTTTTATTGTATATTCAGTTTGAAAGTCGCAGTGGTTAACTGGTTTCTAATGCGCTGATAAATCAGCTTTTACAACCCTAGTCAACCGTGCGGGGGGTGAGAGTGAAACGGTCTGGGAATAGACCGTTTCAGGTCGTCACCTTGAAACGAATGAGTGAGACAAAATCAGATTTCTACGAAATCACCGATTTTTGTCTCACTCCCTTTCTTTTACCTTAAATGGCGTTTTTATCGTGACCGAGTGCACGTTGAACTGCTTTAACAATTTCAACCAGCACAACCATCAGCAAGCTTCCAACCACGACAGTTGCCCATTGTGTCAATGATAAGTGTGACACATGGAAGAGGTCGTTGAAACCTGGGATGACGATTGTTGCCATCAAGAGTAAGAAGGCTACTGGGATAGACCAGTTAAAGAGACGGTTGCGGAACAGTCCGACTTTGAAGATAGATTGGTAAACAGACTTCACGTTGAAGGCATGCACCAATTGGATGAGGCCGAGGGTCGCAAAGGCCATGGTTAGAGCGTCGGCATGGATATCATGATTTGAAGTGTGCTCTGGGAATAACAAAGCAAAACCGTAGACACCCAATACCAAGATGGTTTGGAAGATACCTTGATAGATAATGGCCCCCATCACACCACCGTCAAAGAAGTTAGATTTGCGTCCACGAGGTTTGTGAGTCATGACACCCGGCTCAGCAGGCTCTACGCCGAGAGCAATAGCTGGCAGCGTATCGGTTACCAAATTGATCCACAAGAGATGAACTGGCTCCAGCACATCCCAACCAAAGAGAGTTGCAAAGAAGATGGTGAAGACCTCAGCCATATTGGCAGAGAGCAAGTATTGGATAGATTTTTGGATATTTGAGAAGACCTTACGTCCTTCTTCAACCGCTACAATAATGGTCGCGAAGTTGTCATCCGCAAGGACCATGTCAGAAGCACCTTTTGATACTTCTGTACCAGTAATCCCCATACCGATACCGATGTCTGCTGTTTTAAGAGAAGGAGCATCGTTGACCCCATCACCTGTCATGGCAACAACCTTACCGTCATTTTGCCAAGCCTTAACGATACGAACTTTGTGCTCTGGAGATACACGAGCATACACTGAGTATTGCTTGAAGACTTTTTGAAATTCTTCATCAGTGAGTTCATTCAACTCAGCTCCAGTCAAGACATGATCTTCTGTATCATTTGGATCGATGATGCCAAGACGTTTGGCGATAGCTTCAGCCGTATCCTGGTGGTCACCAGTGATCATGATTGGACGGATACCAGCTTCCTTAGCGACACGGACAGCTTCTGCAGCTTCTGGGCGCTCAGGGTCAATCATGCCGACCAAGCCAGAGAAGATGAGGTCAGACTCAACAATTTCAGATTCCAAGGTTGGCACAGCATCCACGTATTTATAAGCCATCATCAAGACACGAAGGGCTTGTTTAGCCAAGTCTTTGTTGGTAGCAAGGATAGCTTCTTTATCCGCATCTGTGATAGCACGGATTTGACCATTTTCTTCGATTTGTGTCACGCGTTTGAGCAATTGGTCTGGTGCACCCTTGACCGCTACAAAATAGCTGCCATCCGCTTGCTTATGAATAGTAGACATGAGCTTCCGATCAGAGTCAAATGGTAACTCAGCCACACGTGGCTCAGCTTGCAAGACTTCACGAACATCAAAATTATGATCCAAACCGAATTGCACAAGAGCAGTTTCAGTTGGGTCACCAATCAGTTTGCCATTCGGGTCAACTTTGGTATCATTGGCAAAGTTCATGACACGTAGGGTGTTGTTGTCAGCAGAGATGTCAGCTGCAGAGCTTTGCAGTTTACCGTTGGTATAGACTTTTTCAACGGTCATTTGGTTCATAGTCAAAGTTCCTGTTTTATCAGAAGCAATGATTTCAGTCGAACCGAGCGTTTCAACCGCTGGCAATTTACGGACGATAGAGTTGCGTTTGGCAAGAGTCGTTGTCCCCATAGAAAGGACGATAGTCACGATAGCTGGCAGTCCTTCTGGAATCGCCGCTACGGCCAAGGCAACAGCAGTCATCAGATTTTCAAGCGCAGCTTCACCAAAGCTGACACCTGCATCGCGGCGTAAAATCCCGACGATGAAGGTCACAACTGCAATCCCGACAACCAAGTAGGTCAAGACTTTAGACAATTGGTTGAGGTTTTGCTTAAGTGGTGTGTCTGTCTCATCAGCATTTGCCAGCATATCGGCAATCTTACCAACTTCTGTATACATACCAGTATTGGTGATGACACCTGAACCGCGTCCGTAGGTCACATTTGAGTTTTGGTAGCCCATATTGACACGGTCGCCGATACCAGCATCTTCTGCTACTGTTGCAGATAGATCTTTTTCAACTGGAACAGACTCACCTGTCAGAGCAGCTTCCTCGATTTTCAGAGATGCTGCTTCTAAAAGACGCATGTCAGCTGGTACGATATCTCCAGCTTCCAAGAGCACGATATCTCCAGGGACCAATTCTTTCGAATCAACCTCAATCACATGACCGTCACGACGGACACGAGCTAGTGGACTAGACATATTTTTAAGTGCCGCAATAGCTGCTTCTGCCTGTCCTTCTTGATAGACACCAAAGGCTGCATTGAGGACAACGACTGCCAAGATGATGATGGCATCTGTCAGACCTTCTGTCCCTTCAGTAATGACTGAGAGGGCGGCAGCGACTAGCAAGATGATGATCATCAAGTCTTTAAATTGATCGATAAACTTGGCAATAATGCCACGTTTTTCCCCTTCATCCAATTCATTGCGACCGTATTCTGCTAAGCGTTTTTGTGCCTCTACTGTGGTCAAACCTTCCTTGGACGTATTGAGAGCAGATAGGACTTGCTCTTCTGTTTGCGTATAAAACAACGCTTTATTTTGTTCTTTAGACAAAATATCTCCCCTTTCTTCACCTGATTGACAGGCATCCTTGGTCCCTTTTTGATACTAAAAAAGAGACCTGTTTCAAAAACAAGTCTCGCTGTTTAAGCTGATGCCGGAAAGAAAACCTTTCGAACTGACGACACCAACGCGGTCTGATTAGAGCCCTAATCATTTTGGCACTTTTGGCAAACTCATCCAAGACAGGTCGCTGTAGATAGAACTAAGGTCCATCAAAACCACCTAACGATAGAGGAGAAAGACAAAGGGCCAAAACCGCCTGCTACTCCCTTGATATGCTATCCATTATAGCAAATTTTTCACTAATTTTGCAAGATGTGATCATTATTTTTCTACACCAGCTCCGGAAGTTGGGTTGTAGAGGCCATCGGCTTCACGTTTGGCACCGAAGAGGTCTTCCACTGAGAAGCGGACGTATTTGACACAGAGACGGTTCTTATAGGCATAGACCAGGTGCAAGAGACCATCTTTTGTTTGGTAGAGGGTTGGGTATTCGTATTGGAGGTTGTTGGTCTTGTTTTCAGCTCCGATGTAACCCTCTGCAGCTTCCAGGACACGACCAATCGGCCATGTTTTACCAAAATCTTCTGTAACAGATACAGCAACTGGATTGCGGAGTCCTGGCCAGGAAACCTTCCCAAATTCTGGGTTACGAGTGGCATTGACATTGTAGGCCATGGCAATCTCGCCAGTCTGCAGCTTGATAGCAGAGATGCTGGCGTTGTTGTTTGGTAAGACCGTCTTTTCAGGAACGCTCCAGCTGTCGCCAAAGTCATTAGACTCTGAGATATAGACGTTGTCTGCAAAGCGACTGCGCATGAAGGCTACCAGGTGGCCTGGCTCTACTTCAATCAAGTTGGCATGGACACGTCCAGCTGAGTCTGGCATGCGGACCACTTTCCAACTTTCTCCAGCATCATCTGACACACGGAATTCTGTTGGGTCATTGGTCAAGCCTTCTGGTGAATCTTCACAAATCCAGGTCGCAAAAATCCAGCGGCATCATGTGTTTTGAAGTTGGCATGTTTTTGTTGTAAGGAATCGTCGATACCAATGACAAAAT
>CAUTON010000050.1:0-10223 GCA_963539895.1 uncultured Streptococcus sp.
TCAGACTAAGTTCTAGTTTTGAGAAGGAACTAGAACTTACTTTGGGAAGTTACATAACAAAAAAATGAGAAAAGTCTGAACAGTCTACGCTACTACAGTCTTAAAATCCTTCAACAATTTTGGTATAATATTCTTCATGGAAAAAATTATCATTACTGCTACGGCAGAAAGTATCGAACAAGTTAAGGAGTTGCTAGAAGCTGGTGTCGATCGGATTTATGTCGGGGATGCCGATCACGGTCTTCGTCTGCCTCACACTTTTACCTTTGATGAGATTCGAGAGATTGCGTGCCTAGTCCATGCAGCTGGCAAGGAAATCACAGTCGCAGCCAATGCCCTCATGCATCAAGAAATGATGGATAACATCAAGCCTTTTATGGAATTGATGAGAGAGATTGCCGTTGATTATCTGGTGGTGGGAGATACAGGCGTTATCTACATCAATAAGCGGGACGGCTACAACTTCAAACTCATCTATGATGCATCGGTTTTTGTGACTTCCAGTCGGCAAATCAATTTTTGGAAGGACCACGGGGTCGTAGAAGCGGTCCTGGCCCGAGAAATTCCGTCTGTGGAGCTCTTTGACATCGCTGAAAATCTGGAAATCCCTGCGGAGATATTAGTTTATGGGGCGTCGGTTATTCACCATTCTAAGCGCAGCTTACTTCAAAACTATTACAACTACATCGAGTCAAACGAAACAGACTTGTCAAAAGAACGTGGCCTCTTTTTGGCGGAGCCAACGGATCCAGACAGTCATTACTCCATTTTTGAGGATAAGCACGGGACGCATATCTTTATCAACAACGATATCGATATGATGACCAAACTCCTGGAGCTGGTGGACCACAACTATCGCAACTGGAAGTTAGATGGGGTCTACTGTCCAGGGGAAAATTTTGTAGAGATTGCAAAAATCTTCGTCCAGGCGCGGGACGCGATCATGGCTGGGACTTTCAGTCAGGACCAAGCCTTTGTCCTCGATGAGCAACTGCGTAAGTACCACCCAGAAAAGCGGGGACTCGATACAGGATTTTACGACTTTGACCGCAATAAAGTCAAATAACACACCATGCTAGCAAAGATTGAGTTTCTATTTTTCAGGGTTTTTGCTGGTTACTAAGATATAAAAGAAAAATCTTACTATCTTGAAAATGAGAGTGAAGCAAAAATCGGTCATTTCTTTGAAATGCGATTTTGTCGCTTCACCTCCGCACAGTTGACTAGAGTTGCAAAAGCTGATGCTATCAGCGCCTTGGAACTCAGTCAACCACTGCGTCAACATCCGAACAAAGCAGAATCGGCCTTGCTCGGATGTCGTCGGAGCTAAGAAAACATTTTTTAGAAAAATTATCTTACTATCTTGAAAATAGGAGAAAATAAATGACTAAAACGTTGAAGCGTCCTGAGGTGCTTTCACCTGCTGGGACTTTGGAAAAATTGAAGGTTGCTGTGGATTATGGTGCAGATGCAGTCTTTGTGGGTGGTCAAGCCTACGGACTGCGTAGTCGAGCGGGAAATTTCAGCATGGAAGAGATGCAAGAGGGAATTAACTACGCTCATGCCCATGGGGCTAAGGTCTATGTGGCAGCTAACATGGTGACCCACGAGGGCAATGAAGAAGGAGCTGGTGCTTGGTTCCGAGAACTACGGGACATGGGCCTCGATGCGGTGATCGTGTCTGACCCAGCTCTGATTATGATTTGTGCGACAGAAGCGCCAGGTCTTGAAATTCACCTGTCTACCCAGGCTTCCTCAACCAACTACGAAACCTTTGAATTTTGGAAGGAATTGGGACTGACGCGCGTGGTCTTGGCCCGCGAGGTGACCATGGAAGAAGTGTCCGAAATCCGCAAACGGACAGACGTGGAAATCGAAGCCTTTGTCCACGGTGCTATGTGTATCTCCTACTCTGGACGCTGCGTGCTGTCCAACCATATGAGCCAGCGTGACGCCAACCGTGGTGGCTGTTCTCAGTCTTGCCGCTGGAAGTATGACTTATATGATCTGCCATTTGGTCAAGAGCGTCGCTCTATCAAGGGTCAAATCCCAGAAGAGTTTTCTATGTCAGCTGTTGACATGTGCATGATTGAAAACATTCCAGACATGATTGAAAATGGGGTAGACAGCCTGAAAATCGAGGGCCGTATGAAATCCGTTCACTATGTGTCAACCGTGACTAATTGCTACAAAGCAGCGGTGGATGCCTATCTGGAAAGTCCAGCAAAGTTTGAAGCCATCAAGCAAGACTTGATTGACGAGCTTTGGAAGGTAGCTCAGCGTGAGCTGGCGACAGGCTTCTACTACAATGCACCAACAGAAAACGAGCAACTCTTTGGTGCCCGCCGCAAGATTCCTCAATATAAATTCATCGCTGAAGTAGTATCCTTTGATAAGGTAACCATGACTGCTACCATCCGTCAGCGTAATGTCATCAATGAAGGTGACGAGGTTGAGTTCTATGGACCAGGCTTCCGTCATTTTGTGACCAAGATTCAAGACTTGCGCGATTCTGATGGAGAGGTCATCGACCGTGCCGCTCGTCCGATGGAGCTTTTGACCATCACGGTACCACAGGAAGTCTTCCCAGGAGATATGGTCCGTGCCTGCAAATCTGGCCTGATCAACCTCTACAAGGAAGATGGCAGCACCCAAACGATTCGTGCATAACAAAAAGGACCGATAGGTCCTTTTTGTTACTTCAGAAATTGTGATTTTCGGACGCTGTCAGGTACCAGACTGATGCGTTTGATGTCGGCTAGGCGGATAATGGTGGTCACTCGCTTGTCAAAATTTTTGACGACTAGTTGCTGTCTGTCCTGGTCCAATTTGACAATGTCACCAGTAAAACTGCGGTCAGAATAGATGACATGCACAGCAGCCTTTTTATAGAGGGCTTTTTGGATAGTATCTAGATGTTGGCTGACGGGCCTTGTCTCAGTCTCAATAGTTTTCGGAACGGAGGTGCCTAAAAAATGATTCACTTGCTCCAATAATGCTTCAAAAAACTTTTTCATGGCAAATTCCTCTCCGTCTTGATACAATAATCATAGCAAAAATTACAAAAAGTGCAAGCCTTTACGAATAGATAAGTAGGAGGAAAAATATGGCAGAATTTTCATTTGAAATCGAAGAACACTTGCTGACCCTGTCGGAGAATGACAAGGGCTGGACCAAGGAACTTAACCGCGTGTCCTATAATGGTGCGCCAGCAAAATACGACATCCGCACCTGGAGTCCCGACCATACCAAGATGGGCAAGGGCATTACCCTTTCCAACGAGGAATTCCAGGTTATGCTGGATGCCTTTACAAATAATAAATAGCAGAGTAGCTCAGCTACTCTGCTATTTTTGTATAAATCTAGTCAACCTTGGTTGCACTAGGGTGATGAGGGTAATTTTGACCAGTTCAGGCAAGATGAATGGAATCGTAGTGTAGGTCAGCGCAGCAAGGAGACTGGTCTGTGCAACCAGCATAAAGACGGCGATGCCGATAAGAAAACAGAGGACATTCCCTGCCAAATTTCCCAGAAAACGGGAGAGAAAAGTGGGACGGTCTGGTAGAATCAATGAGGTGAGGGCTGCGTAGGCCAGAAATCCGATGAGAAATCCACCAGTGGGGCCAATGAGGGCAGAAAAACCGCCCGTGAAGCCAGCAAAGACGGGCAGGCCGATGGCGCCAAGCAGCAGGTAGAGGAGAATAGTGCTAGTCGCTAGTTTGGGGCGGTAAAGGCTAGCAATGAGGCCGACACCAAGAGTCTGGAGGGTGAAGGGGACGGGACCTATGGGGATGGAGATCTGGGAGAGCGCTGTGATAAGTGCAGCACCGAGTGCGATATAGGTCAGGTTTTGGATGTTTGTTCGCTTCATTTGTTACCTTTCTCTTTGCAATAAGTTAACAAATAGTATACTGACTTGAATCAGAATTGTCAACTACCACTTCATGAAAATTGTCTGACAATTATTATAAAAATTATGTTATAATGAAAAAGACTTTTTTAATAGAAGGGGTTACAATGGCCGAAAATAATAATGATCGTATTTCGCGTGATCGGCGAAAATCACTTTTGAAGCGCCTCAGAAGTGAGGTTGGTCCACACAATCGGGATATCTACCTTGGCGCATTTTTTTCTTGGATTCAATTTTTGATGCGAATCCTATCTTTTTACTTGCTTGCAGGTCTCATACAGGATTTGTACCGACAGGAAGACATTCATTTGGGGCAATTTGCTCTGATGTTGATTGGCTTATCTGTAGTGGGTATTGCGGCTTCTATGATTTCTCGGCAATTCCAAGGCAAGGCATCACTGTACGCCCGAAATCAGCTGAAAACTCGCTTTTTCAAAGCTTTTCAGACCAATCAGGGTGAGTTTGATGGTCAGGTGACACAAGCTGACGTCATGAGTGTAGCGTCGCAAGGGATTGACAGCCTCGATACCTATTATCAGAGTTATTTAACGACTTCCATGCGGACCTATCTTAACTGTGCGACTGTGCTGGCTCTAGTTTTTTTCATCTATCCCATGGGTGGAGTGATTTTTCTAGTCTGTCTGCCTTTGATTCCAGTCTCAATCATCCTCATGCAAAAGCGGTCTCGCACCATTATGAACCACTACTGGGGGACTTATCTGGATGTGGGCAATCTTTTTATGGATGACTTACGCGGGATGAATACCCTCTATAGTTATGGTGCTGCTGAGCGCTATCAGGGTACCTTTGTCGAAAAAGCCGAAGCCTTTCGTCAGTCGACCATGGAGCTTTTGCGCTTTCAACTGGAATCGGTCGGTTATATGGATGGGGTCATGTACTTAGGCGTCGGTGTGTCTGGTTTCTTTGCAGTGTTGTCGCTGGCAAATGGACATCTCTCGCTCTTTAGTCTCCTATTTTTTGTCCTGATTGCAGCAGAATTTTTCGCGCCAATTCGAGAAATGGGTTACGGCATGCACTTGGTCATGATGAATACCAAGATGGCTGACCGCATTTATTCCTTCTTGGATTCGATTGAAGAGGATGAGAGTGAGGAAGATGGGGAATTAGCTTTGCCAATCGAGAACTTGACCCTAGACAAGCTAACTTTCTCCTATGGAGACAATCCTGTCCTGTCAGGTCTGACAGCAACCATTCACAAGGGCGAGGTATTTGCCATTGCTGGGGAAAGTGGTGTCGGAAAGACCACTCTTGCCAAGATTTTACAGAAAGCTTTGCCTGTAGCTGCTGGCCAGTACTATCTGGGAGCAACAGATGCAGCAAGCATTAGCCGTCGCCGCTTGCAGAATCAAGTCATCTACCTGTCACCCGAGTCCTATCTCTTTAACCTGTCTATCTATGATAACTTGACGATGGCGACAGACTGGACGAAGGAAGAAATTCTCGCTTGGGCAGCTGATAAGAAGTTGCTTCAGTTTGTGGCAGATTTACCAGAGGGTCTTGATACTATTGTCGGTGAAAATGGTAGTCTTCTCTCGCCTGGTCAACGCCAGCAGGTCATCTGCGCAAGGGCTTTGCTGGCCAAACGCTCGGTCTACATTTTTGACGAGATGACTTCGAGCATCGATAGTGACAATGAACAACTGATTTTCGACTATATCAAGGAATCCAGTCAGGATGCCCTTGTCATCTTTATCTCGCACAAATTGCGGCAGGTACAAGCCGCGGACCGTATTCTCTTTTTATCAAAAGAAGAAGGGGCACAAGTAGCGACACCAGAAGAATTACGAGCGACAAGTCCTGCATTTGCAGATTTGGTACAGACTCAGGAAGAATTGGAGGCGATTTTACATGAAGGAAACTAAGTTGACAACAGGCCAGCTGGTCCGCCGCATGGCGGGAATCGTCAGCCATCTAAAATTACAATATGTCCTTGCGGTGACTTGTGCTGTGCTGGGATTTCTGACGACAATTGCCATCCCTGCTTGGCTTTTACAACTGACTTGGGCTGGTCTCAATGGACAAGCTCCAAGCTGGCTAGCGCTCATTGGCCTAGCTCTTCTTGGCCTTGCGCGTGGGCTCTTTCGCTATGGGGAACATCTCTTTGGGCATTATGTGGCCTTTAAGACGCTTTATGACTTACGCTGTATGGTTTTTGATAAGTTGCGCCGCTTGGCGCCAGCTCATCTGGACCAGCAGGATAGCGGAAAACTCCTCAAGATGATCGGGGAAGATATCGAAGCCATGGAAGTCTTCTTTGCCCACACTGTACCACCTGTTTTAACAGCCACTGTGGTGAGCATTATTTTGGGAATTTACTATCTGTCCGTGTCGCCTCTCCTTACCCTCGTGGCTTTTGTAACTTATGCGATTTTAGCTGTTGCCTTGCCTCGCTTTTTTGCCTCTATCTTGCAACCACTATTGGCCAAGCAATCTCAGGAGCGCAAGCGCTACATGTCGCTTTTTTCAGACAGCTTGCGTGGGATGAAGGATCTCATGCAGTTGGGGCAGGCGGATACTCGCTTTGCACTCTTGAATAAGGCTAGTCAATCGGTCAACCGTGAGGAAGAATCGGTGACAAAGGCTAACCATCTGCAGAGTGCCTTGACCTATTTTGTGGTGGCTTTATCCATTCTCCTAGTCAGTGTGATTGCTATTCGAGCAGTGCAAGCGGGTGATGTGCAGCTGGAAGCAGCAGCTATTGTCATCGTCGTCTTTACGACTTCGTTCGCGCCATATTTGGAGCTCAGCCGCTTGCCACTTGGCTTTAAGCGGGCTATGAATGCTGGCCGCGATGTTTTCACACTTTTGGATCAAGAAGAAACAGACCAATCTGGCCAAGAACTGGTGGGCTCGATTGACAGCATTGACTTTGAGAACGTAGACTTCCAATACAGTAGTCGTGATACAGTTATCTACAAAGACTTGAGCCAATCTTTCGAAAAAGGAAAATTGATTGGGCTTGTGGGACCATCTGGTAGCGGGAAATCAACGATGATGAAACTCCTCATGAAGTGGTATCCTGTGACAGCTGGCCGTATCCTTATCAATGGACAAAATATGGCTGACCTTTCAGCGGCTTCTGTCCAAGAAAAGATTGCCTATGTGCCGCAGATTCCACAGATTTTCAGTCAGTCTATCCGTGATAATCTGACTCTTGGCAATCCAGCTATTTCAGATGAAGACATCATGACAGCGGCTGCTAAATGTCGGATTGCAGATAAGATTAGAGCGACAGAAAAAGGCTTAGACACGCTACTCAGTCCAGAACAGAGCTATTTCTCAGCTGGGGAATTGCAGCGCTTGGAATTGACACGGGCTCTTTTGAAAAAAGCGGATTGTTATATCTTTGATGAGCCGACTAGCAACCTCGACTCCCTCAATGAAGCTGCTTTCTTGCAGGTCGTCAAGGAAGAATGCACGGGCTATACGTTCTTGATTTCGCACCGCAGCTCAACCGTTGCTGTCTGTGACCAAGTCTTTCAGGTAGAAGGGCAAAACTTGTACCCTGTCTCTTGACCATTGACCAAAAATAAAGAAAAGGAGAAACAATGAAAAACCTACAAATCAAAGATGTCATGACCATCGGTGTCTATGCGGCCCTCTACTTTGTCTGTGTGGGGCTGGGGACGCTGGTCGGTGTTGTCATTATCCATAGTGGGAACATGATGCTGGCGCCAGCATTTACCGCTCTTTTGGCAGGAACTGTTTACTTTGTTTTGATTGACAAGGTGCCAAAATTTGGAGCGCTGACCATGGTGGGAATCGTCATGTCCTGCTTCTTTTTCCTATCAGGACACTTTATCTTATCTTTTGTGCCGAGCTTGCTCTGTGGTATCTTGGGAGATGGAATCGCTCTGCTAGGAAAATACAAATCTAAGTGGCTCAATCTCCTGTCCTACATCGTCTTTTCTTTTGGCAATCTGGGCCCCATCATCCTCATGTGGGTCATGCGGGATGCCTATATTGATCGCCTGCTGGATAAGGGCAAGGATTGGACCTACATCAACAATGTCATGGTGGATTTCACCTTTGATAATGTCTTTTACCTGTCAGCGACTATTATTATCGGAGCAGTGATTGGTGGGCTCTTTGGACAATACATGCTGAACAAACATTTCAAAAAGGCAGGCCTGGCTCGCTGAAGCCTTTTCAACTAGATGTCCGCACCAAGATTATCCTGCTATTTTTCACCAATTATCTGCTCTTGGTGCGGGTCCAATCTTTTTATGAATGGTTAGTGCTAGTACTGCTCTGCTTGCTCTTTGTCCTAGCTGATCAGATGAAGCGGGCAGTCATTTATTTTCTCATCTTTGTTGTGCTTTTTGTCTTTGACCATGTGGTCATGGATTTGGTGGAAGGAAGAACCTTGTCAATTCTTTCCATGTTGTCTATTGGGGGTAGGCTCATGTTGCCCTGCTCTATGGTGGCAGCCTATCTGCTTCACACGACCAGCGTTCATGCTTTTGTCCACGGTCTCAGAAAGTGGCATGTCCCCGAGAAATTTCTCTTGACTTTGGCGGTTATGATGCGGTTTTTACCGACTATTCCTCAGGATTATCGGACTATCCGCCAGTCGCTAACTACCCGTGGGATTTTTGTGAGCGGTTGGTCGATTTTGCTTAAGCCTCATCTTTATTTTGAGCAGGTCATGGTTCCACTGCTCATGTCTGCAAGTCGGACAGCTCAGGATTTGACCATTGCGACCCTGACCAAGTCCGTAGGTAGTACAGGTACGAAGACTTCCTATATCGATTACAGGATGGGACGCTGGGATGCCCTGGTGCTTACCTTTGTAGCGGTGCTGGTTATCTTGATTCAGATGGGAGTTGGCGCATGATTGATTTAAAAGATATTCGGTATTATTTTGAGGGCAATGAGACAGAAAGGCCCAATCTTGTCATTGACCAGCTGACTGTCGCAGCTGGAGAGTGTTTGGTGCTCTGCGGGAGAAGTGGTTCTGGCAAGACAACGGTGACCAGGCTCCTCAACGGGCTCATCCCCGAATTTTACGGCGGCAGACTAGAAGGACAGGCCAAGATTTTCGGATTGACACCTGGCAAGGATACAGCCGAAGTCTTTTCGACCAAGGTCGCCTCCATTTTTCAGAACCCAGCTACTCAATTTTTCCACAGACAGGTAGTCCACGAGCTAGTCTTCCCCTGTGAAAATCAAGGCGTCGCACCAGAAGAAATCCAAGAGCGGCTGTCGACGGTTTCTAAGCAGTTCGGCATTGAAAACTTGCTGGGTCAGAGTCTCCTAACGGCCTCTGGTGGCGAGCGTCAGCGGACAGCCCTTGCTACTGCTCGCATGCAGGCGCCACAGCTGGTCATTATGGATGAACCGACTGCCAATTTGGATGCGGATGGCGTTGAGATGGTTCATGATTATATTGCTCAGCTCAAGGCAGCAGGCATTGCGGTTGTCATTGCCGAGCACCGTCTGGATTTTCTAGCGGATGTGGCAGATCGTTACGCCTATTTTTCCGACGGTCAGCTGACGCAATGTTGGTCTCAGAAAGAATGGCTGGCCCTGTCCAACCAAGAGCGGACCAAATTTGGCTTGCGAGGGTTGAATTTAGCTATTTCCGACCAGCCTGTCAGCCACCAATCCGACACTGGTTTGTCCATCAAGCACTTGCGACTCAAGACAAGCAAGGTTGATTTGGGACGATTAGCAGATATGTCCTTTCCAACGGACAATATTTGTGCCTTAGTTGGCAAGAATGGGATTGGTAAGTCAACGCTAGCTCAGCTCTTATCTGGACTGGAAAAGGAAGATGAGCACATTTTCTGGAATGGTCAGCCTATCACCAGCAAGGAGCGCCTGGCTCAGACGGCTCTGGTCATGCAGGAAGTCCGACTCCAGCTCTTCTCGGACAGCGTCCGTAAGGAAATTCTTCTCGGCAACCGCAAGCAAGATGTTTCAAAAATCGTCGAAAAACTGGGGCTGACTCACTTGCTGGACCGCCACCCCATGAGTTTATCAGGTGGGGAGCAGCAGCGGGTCTTGATTGCTAATGCGCTTTTGTCGGATAAAAAGATTTTCATCTTTGACGAGCCGACCAGTGGCCTAGACTACGACCATATGCGCGAAGTCGCTCGTCTCCTTCAAGACCTGAAGTCGCCTGAGCGCGTGGTCATTGTCATCACCCATGACTTGGAACTGATTGAAGAAGCCTGCCAGCAGGTTCGTAGCATTTATTTTATCGATGAAAACCAGTAACGATTGTGTTGCTGGTTTTTAGTGTACGACGGGCATGTCGTACATCTGAGGTGAAAGTCCTCCGTGGGCA
>CAUTON010000051.1:0-10141 GCA_963539895.1 uncultured Streptococcus sp.
ACGTTACTTATCAACTGCACTCTATAATTTTGATTAAGCAATTCGTAAAAACGAGTCTGGGAACTATCCCAGACTCGTTTTCTTCATCCCTCTTTATTGCGGAGCGGGAGTTTCTTCATAATAAGTTGTAGCGGGGTCAGAATAAGTTTGTTCTGTCCCTGTGTCGCTGTAATAAGTCTCTGTCGAGTAGCCATAGTAAGACTCATAAGTTACGATATTCGTTGTCAATTCGGTATAAACTTCTTTCCCGAGAGAGGTTTGAATAGCATTCTGCATCTCCAGCAAGTGGGCAGCAGTCACCATCTGATAAGACACCCCATCAACATAAGCGTCCTGTCCTTCTAATTGTAGACTTTCAATTGTGCCAAGAGTATCGGCATAACCCATGAGCTTTGGAATGCTGGAAGAACTCAGCTCAACGTTGGTTTGCATATTTGAACTGATGGCGCTCAAAATGGACTGATATTTGGTCACGCTGTCCATGCTAATCAACTTTTCAATCAACAATTGAATAACTTCACGTTGACGTTTTTGTCGTCCGTAGTCTCCTTCTGGATCATCGTAGCGCATCCGCGCATAGACGACAGCCTGCTCCCCATTGATAGTCTGCTCTCCTGGGTCAATGGTCGCTGTAAACTCTGGCTCCTGCGCAGAAATGGAAATGGTAAAACCAAGCGTATTGTTCACCGTGATGCCACCGACAGCATTAACCAGGTCCTGAAGCCCTTGCATGTTAATCAAGGCATAGTGGTCAATCGTCGTATTCATCGCTGCCTCGATGGTATGGATAGCTCCCTCGTAGCCATAGTAGGCATAGGCAGCATTCAATTTAGCAGTTTCGCCTGTTGCGTTTCCTTGCGCATCATAGAGCTCCACCATGATATCTCGTTCCAAGCTAAGCATGGTCGTCTTCTGAGTGTCTGGATTAAGCGTCATCAGAATCATCGTATCACTATTTCCAGCCCAAGTTTCCGTCCGCGATGCAGAACCAGTGTCAACCCCCATTAAAAGGATGGTCAAAGGTTCTGTCGCTTCGATAATAGCATCTTCTTCAGAATCATTCGTCAATGGGACATAGGTTTTGGACAATTCACCATTAGAATATGAAAATAGAGTCTGCGCATAGAGGACACCAGCACCGATGGTCAGTACGAATAGCGCCGAAAGCATTAACAAAATTTTTTTACCAATTTTCATTATATTTCACCTATCTGTCTCGCCATTCGGTAGACGGATAGTCGTTCTCCATTCTTTGTTTTAGCACCAGTTATTTGCGTGCCTTCGATTACAAATCCAAATTTTCGATAGAGATGAATCGCACGTTCATTTCTAGTTTGTACCGTTAATTTTAACTGTTCAATTTCATCTGTATGTTCTGCCCAGTCGATGCAAACATCCAGAAGCAACGAACCCAGGCCATAGCCCCAATACTCTTTTGCAACAGCAAGGAAAATATCGCCAATTTGTCCCTTCTCAGCAGCCACATTGAGCAAACCAATCAGCTTATCCTCCATTGTGAGGACCAGACAAATCTGGTTGGAAAGCAGCTGATTGTGACGAAGGTAGGCTGCCATCTCAGAGGCACTCAAAGCTAGACTGTCTTTTGTAATGTAGTCCGTCTCAGTCAACACTTGACTCAACAGGTTGGCGAGGGCTTGCGCATCTGTTTCGATTGCTTCTCTGACAAGGACTTCACTTGCTGCCACTGACAAATTCCTCCGCCACGATGCGAGAACGTGCTCCGTGAGGCTCCAATGTTAACTGCCGTCCGTCACCAGATTTTTCAATCAAAACGGTCAGGTAATCATCTAATAGAGTAGCATCTAAGAGCTCACCCCACTCAATGACAGTGACTCCATCACCATAGAGAAAGTCATCCAAATCAATAGAATCGGGATCGTCCCCAATACGGTAGACATCCAGATGATACAGTGGCAGGCGTCCCTCGTATTCACGCACGATGGTATAGGTCGGGCTCTTAATCATCTGTCCAATCTCTAACCCACGAGCTATCCCTTTGGTAAAGGTCGTCTTGCCTGCTCCCAAGTCACCTGTCAGAATCACGATATCTCCAGCTTCCAGCAGTCGCCCTAAGCTTTCACCATAATCCAGCAGGTTCTCTTCATTTTGACTATACATAGTTCCAGTATACCATATGGAGGACAGTTTGTCATATGCTATCTCAAATCTTACTCAGCTGCTTGACAAAAAATAAAACCCGAGAAAAAACTCAGGTTTTACAAATCTATTATAAGAAAGCCAAAATCACAAAATTCAAGAGGAATAGGGCTGTTGCTCCCCAAAGAATTGGGTGAATTTCTTTTGTTTTGCCAGTTACCACTTTGACCAAGCAGTAGAAGATAAAGGCTGCTGCAATCCCGTATGAGATAGAGTAGCAAAGTGCCATAAAGAAGGCTGCAAAGAAGGCTGGCAATGCGTCATTGAAGTCACTCCAATCCACATCAAGGAAAGAAGAAACCATCATCACACCGACGATAATCAAGGCTGGAGCTGTTGCCGCTGAAGGAACAATTTCAACAATTGGAAGCAGAATAACAGAGCACAGGAAGGCAATCGCTGTCGTCACAGCTGTCAAACCAGTACGTCCACCCGCTGCAATCCCTGCCGCTGATTCAACATAAGTTGTCGTATTTGAAGTACCGAAAATCGCCCCAAAGACTGTACCGATTGAATCTGCAAAGAGAGCCTTATCCATTTTAGAACTGAAACCAGAGCCATTTTCCATCGCTGCTTCATCTTCAGCTGAGAAGATACCAGTTTTACGACCTGTACCAATAAAGGTTCCAAGCGTGTCAAAGGTGTCAGACAAGGAGAAGGCAAAGATTGTCATCAGAACAAGTGGCAAACGGCTGAGATCTGAGAAGAGGGAACCCATCCCGCCAAAGGCAGCCATAAATGTCACACCGAGGTCTGAAAAGGCTGATCTAATGCTATTGCCTGAGAAGCTAACGGCTGACAAATCAACTACTCCAAGAGGGATCCCGATAATCGTCGTTGCAATAATCCCAATCAAAATACCGCCTGGCACTTTCTTGATGACCAGGATAGCTGTGATAATAAGACCAATTACTGCTAAAAGAGCCGTCGGATCAGTAAAGGTTGAGATAGCTGGTGTTACGCCACCATTTCCCACGATAGAAGAAATGCCTTCTGCAAAGGTATCCGCTGTCGCATCTGCTGGAGCAACGCCATTGACTGTTACAATATTGCTTGCTGAAGTTGAGAAGGTAATGATGTTGGCATTTTTGAAACCGAGATAGGCAACAAAGACCCCAATACCGCCACCGATAGCGTGTTGCAGACTGAGCGGAATCGCTTTGATGATACTTTTACGCACTTTTGTAACGGTGATAAGAACGTTGAAAATCCCACAAATCAAGACCATAGCTAGCGCTTCTTGCCAGCTAAATCCAAGACCGAATACAACGGTATAGGTAAAGAATGCGTTAAGCCCCATCCCTGGTGCCAAGGCGTAAGGGACATTGGCAAAGAGCCCCATGACCAAAGTTGACACCGCTGAAGCGATGATGGTTGCCAAGAAAACAGCCTGATTAGGCATCCCTGTCAATTCCAGCATGCTTGGGTTGACAAAGAGGATATAACTCATGGCAAAGAAGGTGGTCAAACCAGCCACGATTTCAGTAGAAACGGTTGTCCCGTGTTCTTTGAGACCAAAAAATTTGTCCATTATGATTCAAAATCTCCTTTTTTCATTTTTGAACAGGTTTCAATTATAGCCGATTATTTTGAACTTTTCAAGTTTTTATGCTCTATTTTTGATATTTTCCCGAATAAGTTCAATACAGCAAAAAATAAAGTTCGGCCTATCCGAACTTTCTCTCTACTCGCCAACTTTCCCATTTTTTGATATACTGAAAAAAATAGGAAAGAGTAACTAAATGTCAAAAAAGATTATCGCACTGGATTTAGACGGGACTTTGCTAAATAAAGAAAGCCAGCTAACACCCCGCACCATCAAAACCATCAAAGCTGTCCAAGGCAAAGGGCATAAGGTCATCATCGCCACTGGTCGTCCTTATCGCATGTCTAAAAGCATCTACCAACAGTTGCAGCTAGACACTCCCATGATCAATTTTAACGGTTCGCTGACCCACCTACCCGAGAAAAAATGGAGGGGGGAGCAAAATATTCGGCTTGATAAGAAATACTTACTAGAATTTCTCCATAAAAAAGAGGAATTTCAGGCTGATTTTATCGCGGGTGAGTACAAAAACAATTTTTATATTACGCAAGATTATCTAGAAAATTTCCAGCCAGCGCTAATGGGAGTTGAAACGATTAGCAAGGCCAATCTCATGCAAGCTGACCGCATCCAATCCGACCCCAACTCTATTCTCATGCAGACGCGTATCCCTGAAAAATATGAGTTGGCCGAAGCCATTCGCCAGCATTTCAAGCACGAAATTGAGGTCAACACTTGGGGCGGGCCATTGAATATCTTAGAAACCTGTGCAAAGGGCGTCTCAAAAGCAACGGCTCTCTCCTACTTGCTTGATCAATTCGGAGCAACGCCGCAAGACTTGATTGCCTTTGGCGACGAGCACAATGATGTAGAAATGTTGCAGCTGGCAGAAGTTGGCTATGCCATGAAGAATGCCAGTCCTACCCTGCTGCCTCACGCTGATAAAACCACCGAATTGAGCAATCAAGAAGAAGGTGTCGCGTATGAACTTGAAAAACTATTTTTATAAATAAAGAGAAAACATTACCCTTTCTTTTTATCCTCACTTTCATTATAATACAGAGGTGATAGGAGTTTTTTATGAAAATTGACGATTTAAAGCAAAGTAAACATGTCGAAGATCGTCGGGGGCAATCCTCTTCTGGTTCTAGCGCCGGCATCGGATTGCTCCTTCAGCTCCTCATTTCCTCTGGTAAAGGGAAATGGATTGCCATTGCAGTCATCGTCTTTCTGCTCTTTGCAGGTGGTGGCAGTCTGGGCGATTTGGTCAATCTCGGTACCAGTACCTTGCAAGATAGCTACGAGACCAGCTCGAATACTGTTACTGTATCTGACGAGGATGCTATATTTCTCAGCAAGGTCTTTGCCTCTACTGAGACCTATTGGACTGAAACCTTTGAGGCCGAAGGCTTGACCTACGATCCGCCGACTCTCGTCATCTATGACGGCCAAACCCAGACTAGTGGTTGTGGAGTAGGCTCAGCTAATGCAGGTCCATTTTACTGCCCAGTTGATGAGAAAGTTTATATTGACCTATCTTTTTATGATGAATTAACTACAAAATATGATGCCGAAGGCGACTTCGCTATGGCCTATGTCATCGCCCACGAAGTCGGACATCATGTACAAAATGAACTCGGAACCATGGACGACTATAACAAAGAACGGCAAGAACTGTCCGAAACCGAGGCCAACGCCCTTAATGTCCGACTAGAGCTAAGAGCTACAAGCCGACTACTATGCAGGTGCTTGGGCCAACTATGTAGAAGGCGAAGGTTTGCTGGAGACGGGCGATATCGAGGAAGCAATGAATGCTGCTCATGCAGTTGGGGACGATACCCTCCAAGAAGCTGCCTATGGTACTACTGTCCCAGACAGCTTTACCCACGGAACTTCTGCCCAACGCCAAAAATGGTTTAACCTGGGCTATAAATATGGCGATATCGAGCACGGAGATACTTTCTCAGGTAGTATTTAAGCATAAGAAAAGCGATTCGGAAATGAATCGCTTTTCTTATGCAATAGTGATGTTAAAATCCGCCAGGTCCACCACCTTGGCCACCACCTTGGCCACCACCCATCATGGAGTTGGTGATTTCAGTTTGTTCTTCTCCGTTGATATAAATGGTACCGCCAGTATAAGTGGCTGTGCCATCATAGTCAAAACCAAATTGACCGATCAGGGTAATAGTCCCACCAGTGACGGTGATGTCCCCGTTTGAGTCAATGGCATCCGTATCTCCAGCTGCCATCTCAACGGTCAAGTCGCCACCATTAAAAGTGAAGAAGATTTCACTGGTTGAGGCCGCTGAGTTGGCTGCATTGACCCCGTCATCTGTCGCGTAGATATCAAAGGTACCACCGTTGATGGTGATCGATTTCCCTTCAATCCCTTCTACAGAAGTCGGAATGGTATAGGTACCGCTATCGATGACCATATCGCCAGATGCATGGATGGCATCATCGCCAACTGTGATGGTCATAGTATTTTCAGACAAGTACATAGTACCGACGCTGGTATCTTCATCATTGTCCACTTTCACACCGTCTTCGCCCGCTTCGATGGTCATGGTTGTACCCGTGATATTGAGCTCGTCATTGACATTAAAGGCATCGCCAACTGCTGTGATGTTGTAGGTACCACCCGTGATATGAAGCGTGTCGTTAGCCTTGATCCCGTTGTTGGTATTGCCCTCGATAGTGAGCGTACCCGTACCGTTGATAGTCAAGTCCACTTTAGAAAAGAGTGCAGCATCCGCATCTTCATCCGTATTGCTAGATGAGTCTGCTAGGCTATTGGTCGTGCCATCCGCCAGAGTCACATAGACATGGCCTGCCTCCAGGGCTGAGATTACTGCACTAGTGTTGGTCATGGTCACGCCATTTAGGACGATATGGACATCATCATTTTCCGTCGCTGAGACCACGATTTGGACCCCGTCCGACTCCCCTGAGATGATGTAGGTCCCGGCTGAGGAGATGGTCACAGTGGAGCCTGAAACTGACACACCATTGCCTGACACTTCGGCAGAGCTGCCAGAAAGTGTAATGGTCGAAGCCGTGCTCTCATCATAAGACGTGTCATAGTCTGCATCAGTGAAGTAATCACTAGAGGACGTACTAGCAGTTGCTTCTACTGAAGACGATGTCGTGCTACTACTTGAGCTAGCGGTGCTAGATGAAGTCTGATTGCTACAAGCTGCCAAAACCAGACTGACTATTAGCATGGTTCCGATTGCTGTTTTTTTAAGATAGTTACGATTCATGTTTTATCCTTCTAGCCCACCATGGCAGGCTCTTTCTGACTATTTGTATTTAGCTTACACCTCGTCCCTTAAAGCAATCCTAATCTTTTCTTAACAAATTCTAAATTTTTCGTTTTATGTTTGAAAGAATTTGATGGATTATGACAGATATTCTTTTGTTTTTATTTACAGATATAGAGTTGTTATCGCTTCTAACTATCATTTTCTTTCAAAAAAACCTTGACAAGTATATGAAAACGTTTTACAATAAATAAGTCTAGATTTCTGGTTTTTTCACAAACCATGGATTAGAAATTATTTAGGAGGTTCAATCAATGAGTATTGGAATCATTATTGCAAGTCATGGCGAATTTGCAGAAGGTATTCACCAATCTGGCTCGATGATTTTTGGCGAGCAAGAAAAGGTTGCGACTGTGACCTTTATGCCTAGCGAAGGTCCAGATGATCTGCATGCTAAGTTTTTAGCCGCTATTGACACATTTGACGCTGATGACGATATCTTGGTTTTGGCCGATCTTTGGAGTGGATCCCCCTTCAACCAAGCAAGTCGCGTCGCAGGTGAAATGCCAGACCGAAAGATTGTCATCTTGACAGGTCTCAATTTGCCTATGCTCATCCAAGCCTATACAGAACGGATGATGGATGCAAGTGCAGGAGCTGACCAAGTCGCTGCAAACATCCTCAAAGAAGCACGCGATGGCGTGAAAGTCTTGCCTGAGGAATTGGATACAAAAGCAGAAACCACTGCCCCTGTAGCAGAAACTGCCCCACAAGGTGCTATCCCAGAAGGTACTGTCATCGGTGATGGCAAACTCAAAATCAACTTGGCTCGTATCGACACCCGTCTCTTACATGGTCAAGTCGCAACTGGATGGACCCCTGCTGCTAAAGCGGACCGCATCATCGTAGCATCTGATACGGTTGCCCAAGACGAATTGCGCAAAGGCTTGATCAAACAAGCTGCACCAAACGGTGTGAAAGCAAATGTTGTCCCAATTCAAAAACTGATCGACGTTTCAAAAGACCCACGTTTTGGCAATACCCATGCCCTCATCCTCTTTGAAACTGTCCAAGATGCCCTTCGTGCTATCGAAGGCGGTGTGCCAATCACTGAACTCAATGTTGGCTCAATGGCCCACTCAACTGGTAAAACAATGGTAAGTAACGTCTTGTCCATGGACAAAGATGACGTAGCTGCCTTTGAAAAATTGCGCGACTTAGGTGTTGCCTTTGATGTCCGCAAAGTACCAAACGATAGTAAAAAAGACTTGTTTGACTTGATCAACAAGGCAAACGTCCAATAGAAAGGATAAGACTATGTCAGATATTTCAATTATTTCTGCAATCTTGGTCGTTATCGTAGCCTTCCTCGCTGGTATGGAAGGGATTCTCGACCAATTCCAATTCCACCAACCATTGGTTGCTTGTACCTTGATTGGTCTGGCAACTGGTAACCTCTCAGCTGGTGTCATGCTGGGTGGTGCCCTTCAAATGATTGCCCTTGCTTGGGCCAACATTGGTGCCGCTGTTGCACCAGACGCAGCCCTTGCATCTGTAGCTGCTGCCATCATATTTATCAAAGGTGGCGACTTCTCAAACGTGGGAATCAACGTGGCTACTGCTGCTGCGATTCCACTCGCTGTTGCTGGTCTTTTCTTGACCATGATTGTCCGTACCATCTCAGTTGGTTTGGTCCATACTGCTGATAATGCTGCGAAAAATGGTAACTTCGCAGCGGTTGAGCGTGCTCACCTCTTCGCCCTTGTCCTTCAAGGTCTCCGTATCGCTATCCCAGCTGCCATGCTGCTGGCTATCCCAGAGAAATCTGTACAAGCTGCTCTCGACCTCATGCCAGACTGGCTCAACCACGGTATGCAAGTCGGTGGTGGCATGGTCGTAGCCGTTGGTTATGCCATGGTTATCAATATGATGGCTACAAAAGAAGTTTGGCCATTCTTCGCCCTTGGTTTTGCTTTCGCTGCTCTGAGCGACTTGACCTTGATTGCCCTTGGTACTATCGGGGTAGCCATTGCCTTCATCTACCTTAACCTTTCAAAACAAGGTGGCAACGGTGGCGGATCAGCTGCTGGATCGAATGACCCAATCGGCGACATCTTGGAAGACTACTAGAAAGGGGATTTCTCATGGCTGAAAAAATTCAATTAACAAAAGCAGAACGCCAAAAAGTTTGGTGGCGCTCCCAATTCCTTCAAGGTTCATGGAACTACGAACGGATGCAAAACTTGGGTTGGGCTTACTCATTAATCCCTGCCATCAAGAAACTCTACACGAAAAAAGAAGACCAAGCTGCTGCGCTTGAACGCCACTTAGAATTCTTCAACACACACCCATACGTCGCTGCTCCAATCATCGGTGTGACGCTCGCCCTTGAAGAAGAAAAAGCAAACGGTACGGAAATCGATGACGCTGCTATCCAAGGGGTGAAAATCGGTATGATGGGACCTCTCGCTGGTATCGGTGACCCAGTCTTCTGGTTTACAGTGCGTCCTATCCTCGGTGCCCTCGGTGCTTCTCTAGCTACAGGTGGCAATATCTTAGGCCCATTAGTCTTCTTCCTCGGTTGGAATATCATCCGTATGGCCTTCTTGTGGTACACTCAAGAATTTGGTTACAGAGCTGGATCTGAAATTACCAAAGACATGTCTGGTGGTATCCTCCAAGACATCACAAAAGGGGCTTCTATCCTCGGTATGTTTATCCTCGCTGTCCTTGTCCAACGCTGGGTATCCATCAACTTCACCGTAAACCTGCCTAGTAAACAATTATCAGAAGGTGCCTACATCGTATTCCCAGAAGGAAACGTCACTGGTGTAGAATTGAAAGGTATCCTCGGCCAAGCTCTTAGCGGGCTGAGCCTCGACCAAGTTCAAGTGCCAACTCTTCAAGATCAATTGGATTCATTGATTCCTGGCTTGATGGGACTGCTCCTGACTTTCGTCTGCATGTGGTTGCTCAAGAAAAAAGTTTCACCAATCACTATCATTCTTTCCTTGTTTGTTGTTGGTATCCTTGCAAGCTTCTTCGGAATTATGTAATTCTCTAGAACCTGTTATTGATGATAAGAGGTGGTCTTTCCTCAATGTCATTAAGTTAAAGAACTTATTCCTCCTTCAAGAGTGATAGGTTCTTT
>CAUTON010000052.1:0-10067 GCA_963539895.1 uncultured Streptococcus sp.
CCAGTCAATCACGTCAATTTTTCCTGAGCCTAGAATCAACTTCTGCAAGATTTCACAATCTCGTCGGAAGATAGAAGCCTCATCAAACTGCTCGTTGTGACTTTGCTCGATAAACTGAAGAACCTTGCTCTTTTTATCACGATTAATATCCAATCGAATTCCCAAGCGTGGTTTTCTCTCAATTTCAACATGAAACGCTTTCAACTCCTCGTTGATATCCGACAAATCGGTATAAGCTGTCTTAGTAGACACCCCATACTTTTCCGAGAGTTCCTTGCCCGTAATATAATCGTTGCTCGAAAGTAAATCCCGTAAAATGTTAATCTGTCTAGTATTCACTGATTCGTCCTCGTCTCTGTTACAATGTCATTGTATTATAAGCGCTTACAAAAAGAAAGTCAATTAACTTCCACATTAATCTGGAAGTTGTGAAAAATAAGCAAGAAATGATTCTGTATTTATAGAAAGCACTTCCACAATCAATAACTAAACGGTAATCTAAGCAAAACTGGACAGAGCGCACTTTGGCCTTTTTTAGACATTTTCAGTTCTAATTTGACTGATATTTCCCTATTTTCTCTGTCAACCTCCTTCCACATTAATCTGGAAGTTGTGAAATAATACCTTGATTTTTTAATTTTTTCTTCTCTAGAGAACGCTCAAAAAACCGATTGGAATGTGCTTTCAAACCACTTGAGGTACATTTTTATTTGATTGTCTGATTTTTTCGAAAATTTTGTCAATTTAGTCATTTTCCTTTGACTTATCGAAACCAAAATGATATTCTTTTTGTTGTGAATAAAGACACAAAATAAAAAGGAGCGTTCATTATGACGACGATATTTGACTCGAAAGAGTATTTGAACAAGGTAGATGCTTGGTGGCGTGCAGCAAACTACATCTCAGCTGCTCAAATGTACTTGAAAGACAACCCACTCTTGAAACGTGAAGTGGTGGAAAATGACCTCAAAGCTCACCCAATCGGGCACTGGGGTACCGTTCCTGGGCAAAACTTTATCTACGCTCACCTCAACCGTGCTATCAATAAATACGATGCGGACATCTTCTACATCGAAGGTCCCGGTCATGGTGGACAAGTCATGGTATCTAACTCATACCTAGACGGCTCTTACACTGAACTCAACCCAAACATTCCACAAACTGAAGAAGGATTCAAACAACTCTGCAAAATCTTCTCATTCCCAGGCGGTATCGCTTCTCACGCGGCTCCTGAGACACCAGGTTCTATCCACGAGGGTGGGGAATTAGGTTACGCTCTGTCACATGCAACGGGTGCTATCCTTGACAATCCTGATACGATCGCAGCTACTGTCATCGGTGATGGTGAAGCGGAAACTGGACCACTCATGGCAGGTTGGTTGGCAAACACCTTTATCAACCCGGTCAACGACGGTGCTGTCCTTCCTATCCTTTACCTCAACGGTGGTAAGATTCACAACCCAACTATCTTCGAACGTAAAACAGACGAAGAGTTGGAGCTCTTCTTCAAAGGTCTCGGTTGGAAACCAATTTTTGCAAACGTGACTGCTGTCAGCTCTGACTTCGAAGCATCTCATGCCCTTTTTGCTGAGAAATTGGACCAAGCTATCGAAGAAATCAAGGCTATCCAAGCAGAAGCTCGTAAAGGCTCCGCAGACGATGCTGTCCAACCTGCATGGCCTGTCCTTGTCGCTCGTATCCCTAAAGGATGGACTGGACCAGAAAGCTGGGAAGGGACTCCTATCGCAGGTGGATGGCGTGCTCACCAAGTGCCAATCCCAGTGGACGCACACCACATGGAACACGTCGATGCCCTTCTTGACTGGCTCAAAGCTTATCGTCCAGAAGAACTCTTCGACGAAGAAGGACGCTTGGTTCCTGAAATTGCTGCAATCGCGCCAAAAGGCGACCGTCGTATGGCCATGAACCCAATCACCAATGCTGGTGTTGTCAAAGCGCTTGACACAGCTGATTGGAAAAAACATGCCTTTGACATCGAAACGCCAGGTGCGATCATGGCACAAGATATGATTGAGTTTGGTAAGTATGCGGCTGACCTGGTCGAAGCTAACCCTGAAAACTTCCGTATCTTCGGTCCAGACGAAACTAAGTCTAACCGTCTGCAAGAAGTCTTCACTAAGACCAACCGTCAATGGATGGGCCGTCGTGATGCTTCTTATGATGAATGGATTGCCCCAGCTGGACGTGTTATTGACTCACAATTGTCTGAGCACCAAGCTGAAGGTCTCCTCGAAGGCTACGTCTTGACTGGTCGTCACGGCTTCTTCGCATCCTACGAATCCTTCCTGCGTGTAGTTGATACTATGATTACCCAACATTTCAAATGGTTGCGTAAATCTAAGACCCACACCACATGGCGTAAAAACTACCCAGCCCTCAACTTGATTGCGACATCAACTGTCTTCCAGCAAGACCATAACGGCTACACTCACCAAGATCCAGGTATCCTGACTCACTTGGCAGAAAAGACTCCAGAGTACATCCGCGAGTACCTGCCAGCTGATACCAATACCCTTCTTGCTGTTGCAGACAAGGCCTTCAAAGACGAAGATGTCATCAACCTCTTGGTAACCTCTAAACACCCACGCCCTCAATTCTACTCTGCTGATGAAGCAGCTGAATTGGTGGAAAATGGCTACAAAGTCATTGACTGGGCATCTACTGTCTCAGCGGATGAAGAGCCAGATGTTGTCTTTGCGGCAGCTGGTACTGAGCCTAACTTGGAAGCTCTGGCAGCAATCACTATCCTGCACAAGGCCTTCCCAGAGCTTAAGATTCGCTTTGTCAACGTTGTAGACATCCTCAAACTTCGTCACCCAGATGTAGACCCTCGTGGCCTCTCTGATGAAGAATTTGACAGGGTCTTCACAACTGACAAACCAGTTATCTTTGCCTTCCACGGTTACGAAGGTATGATCCGTGATATCTTCTTCACTCGTAAGAACCACAACCTCCGCGTACACGGTTACCGTGAAAACGGGGACATCACGACTCCATTTGACATGCGTGTCATGTCTGAACTGGACCGCTTCCACTTGGCACAAGACGCTGCAAACGCAGCCCTTGGAACAGCTGCTGTTGACTTCGCTGCTAAGATGGACGAAACCGTCGCTTACCACAAAGAATTCATTCGTGAACACGGGGATGATATCCCAGAAGTCCAAAACTGGAAATGGGAAAACGTGAATAACTAAGCTGATTACAGCACAAAAGCCACTCGAAAAATCGAATGGCTTTTTGTATTACAGCTCGAAGCCATAACGAAAATCTCAGCTCTCACGAACTAAGACTTTCAGGAAATTTTGAAAAGTAAAAAGGTCTGGGAGAGTGAGACAGTCTAGGAATAGATTGTCTCAGCCCATGAGTTAAGAAATTGAAAACGAGTGGTGAGCCTGACGCCAAGCAACACAAAAGCGGCAGGGAAAAGGTCCGAGGGTCCTTTTCAGCCGAACGCCAAAAATGATAACCGTTCGGAGAAAGTTGGAAACTTTTCTTTTTTAACAACACGAAAACAGCCCCTTTGGGGAGCTGTTTTCAGGAGATTTTGCGGCCTTGCTTGTGGCTTTAGCCACTTTAGCAAGACCCATGCAAGGCTGTCCCAAGAGTGAGACTTGAAAAGTCGTAACGATTGGCTAACAGCTACTGCTATGAGTCAAACAAGAGTGCGTCAGGGAAAAGGCATTTTTCTTTTTCATCCATAGAAATAGCCGTCAACTCAAGTTGACGGCTATTTCAGGAGATTTATGAAAAAGAAAAGTTTATAGGATTCCTATTTGCTAGGATGGTTATAGTATATCCGCACCGCCTTAAAGTTTCCTAAAAGATTTCTTTCGCAAATCTTAATCTATTTTACCAAATCACGACACGGTCTTGTGGTGCACGCCACATGCCGTCGCCTTCTTGAACGTCAAAGGTTTCGAAGAACTCGTCAAAGTTTGGCAGCTGGACATTGGTGCGGAGCTTGCCTGGTGCGTGGACGTCAGTCGTTAGGAGCAACTGCAAAAATTCTGGGCGGGCTTTGCCTCGCCAGATACGGGCAAAATTGCGGAAGTAGTCTTCAGCTGAAAAGTCTGCTTCTTGCTTGGCAGCTTCCAGAGCTGCCGCAAGGCCACCCAGATCTGCTACATTTTCAGACACGGTCAAGCTACCATTAACTTTGCCACCTGCAAAGTCAATCCCTTCAAACTGAGCCACAACCTTATCGGTCCTCTCCTTAAAGGCCGCATAGTCCTCATCGGTCCACCAGTTATTGAGACTCCCATTTTCGTCAAAGGAAGCTCCGTTGGTGTCAAAGGCGTGGGAAATCTCGTGGGCTATGACAGCGCCAATCCCACCGTAGTTAGCAGATGAGCCCTGCTCCAGACTGTAGAACGGCGCTTGTAGGATAGCTGCTGGAAAGACGATTTTATTTTGTTGCGGAGAATAATAAGCATTGACCATGTGAGCTGGCATGCCCCACTTTGTGTCGTCGACCGGCTGATTCCACTCGCTCCAGCTGTGGGCGATAGAAATTTTTGCCAGATTGCGGGCATTGTCGACCAGAGACAGGTTCTCATCGATGACCTTCTTCTCGTAGGTGACAGGCAGGACTTCTGGGTAGCCGATGTGGGGCACGATGGTGCTGAGCTTGGTGATGGCCTTCTCACGGGTCGCGTCCTGCAGCCAGTCATTGGTCGCCAATCGGTCCTTGTAGACTTGGATCATGGTTGCGACTTTGGCTTCCACGTCTGCTTTAGCTTCTGGAGAGAATTTCTCACCCGCATACCAGAGGCCCAAGGCTTGATTATAAGGACCTTCTGCCAGGTAGTAGGCTGCTTTTTTCTGGTTTTGGGCCTGCGGTGTGCCAGAAAGAGCTCGACTATAGGCACCTGACTTGATGCGAATGTCTTCGGTCAAGTAGGAGCTGTAAGCTAGGGCTGCGCTACGAATGAGCTCGGCCTTGAGGGCTGGCCAGTTTTCTTCAGAGAAGTATTGGGCCGCAAACTGCGTCCAAAAACGTTCCTCTGGCACGATGACCTTGTCTGGACTCTGCCCTAAAATCTGGTTAAAGATGGCATCAAGTGGTAACTCTGGTGCCAATTTGACAAAGTCAGCCCAGTCGTATGGGTGGTAGAGCTCCACATCCTTGGAGCCTTCCTCACGAGAGAGGACATACTGGGCCACCTTGGCATCAAGAGCAATAATCTTGTCCAACATATCTTTAATTTCAGCTTCTGTGAAGTCAAAGAGCGCCAAGAGGTCTTCCTGGGTCTTGCGCCAGGTTGCAAGTAGCTCTTTCCCACTTGGGTGGTCGACTGCATAGTAGGTGGTGTCAGGCAGGATGGTGCTCGGTGCGTCAGACCAGAGGACATTGGTCTTGGCATCGATAAAGTCTGGCGCCACGCCAAAGAAGAGCAAGTTTGGTTTTGCTTCCATCTCGTATTCAGCGATTTTTGCAGTAAATTCTGCAAAAGAGCTGAGGCTCTTGTATTCGTCAATCAGGGATTGAACAGGCTGTGTGCCCAGGGCTTCACGGGTCTCAAAGTCACTGACTTGCTTGTGAAACTTGACAAAATTTTGCAAAATAGCGTCCTCAGGGACGTCTTTCCCAGCCAACCACTTGTCAGTGGTCGCAAGCATCAGTTTTTCGATGTCATCGGCCAAATCGATAAAGCCACCTGTACGGGCCTTGTCGTCAGGGATGACAGCCGTCTTTTCCCACTCGCCATTGATAGCGTCGTAAAAATCATCTTGTAAACGTGTCATAGGATTCTCCTTTTCTAGTACTTGTATTGTAACAAAAAACAAGTATTTGTGGAAATCTTGGCCAGCAATTGGCTGTCTTCAGATAGAGACGCAGTGGTTGAGTGCTACTAATCAATTAAACAGATTAGTTTCTGATTTTTAGCAGTTTTTTGCAAAACTGGACAAGGCAGAGCATGACGAGGCAGAGGCAGGCACAGGTGCCCGAGATGCTGACATTTCCCATAAAGGCGAGTACAAAGGCGATGCTGACGATGAGTCCGCCAACTAGAACTGAACTCAGCAAGAGCTGGGCATAGGATTGCGACCAGGTCAGGGAGATCAAACTGGGGGCTACTAAGAGAGCGATAACAGTCATTGATCCCACTGCATCAAAGGAAATCACCGTCGTCAAGGACACTAGGAAAAGGAGGCTCAATTGGAGGCCAGCAGTTCGCACTCCGACCAATCTCGCCTGATTTGGGTCGGATAAGAAGATTTTTAAAGGCTGATAAGTCAAGATAAAATAGAGGAGAATGATGATTGCTAAAAGTCCTGATTTGACTAAAGAAACGGGTAGAGAAAGGCCACCAATGTTCATCCGATGCAGAGGCGCAAAAAGTACCTCTCCCATCAAGACCATGTCCAAATCCAAATGAACATTTCGTGCAAAGAGGGAAATCAACAGAACAGCTAAAGCAAAAAAGCTAGAAAAGACAAGGCCTGTAGCAGCATCCGAGGCCAACCGTCGACTGGAAATCCAGTCTATCAAGAGAACACTAATCAGACCAAATAAGGCTGCGCCCACAGTCAAGAGCGGAGAATCCAAATCCCCACTCAAAAAGTATCCAAGGACAATTCCCAGAAGGACTGAGTGAGAAAGAGCGTCTGCCAACATGGACTCTTGACGAAGAACCAAGACAGACCCGACTAGACTCGTCGAGATAGACACACACACTAGAATACAAAAAACTTCAAGCATGACGGACCTCCCTTATCTTACGCACAAATGCTGCAAGCCCAATCAACAAGGTCTGGCAGAGGATGATGGAGGATCCAGTAGATGCGCCTGAGATCATTGAGCTAGCATAGGTTCCAATGGCGGCAGACAACAGAGCAGACAACCCCGCTATCAGCAAGGTCTGGCGGTAACTAACCGATACAATCAGGCCACAGACAGCTGGCGCAATCAAAAAGCTACTGATTAAAATTGCACCCACTACTTTCAACCCAACCGCAATCAAACTCACCATCATCAAACGAATCAGTCCTTCTAACCGCTGCACATTAACACCTGCTAATGTGGCTCCATCTGGGTCAAAAAGGTAAAAGGTTAACTGTCCATATAGGAGCAAAAATAGGAACAAGCAGACCAACGAAACACCAGCAATCAAGTACACGTCATCCTTTTGGATAAAGGCCGCCTGACCAAAAAGATAGGTTTGAAGTCCTGCTTGTGCCGAGCCAGAAAAGAGACTACTCCCTTGCAAGATTTGCTTGAGAACCAGACCCATCCCAAACATCCCCGCTGCAATCAGCGGCAGGAGATTGGTCACTGTCATCCGATGAAATTGGCTCAGCCAAGAAATCAAACGATAGGACATCCAGCCTGCTAGCATGGCTCCCAGCATGAGGAGAAATGGCTGGCGCGATTGAAACACCATGTAGGCAGCAAGAACTCCAGGATAAGCCGCATGCCCCAGACTGTCACCAATCAAACTTTGTCGGGTCAAAACTGTGACTGTCCCGATTTGACTAGCGGCGAGTGCCAGACAGAGAGTCCCTAGAAGCACTGTCACGAAGGAATAGTCAGTCAGAATCTTTAGCATGCCAATCTCCTTTTTCCAAGTCTTCCCCAAACTGTGACTGCGACTGGTAGGTCCGTTGATAATTAGCTGTGGTCAATACCGCATCGAGCGGACCAGCTGCCTGAATAGAACGATTGAGCCAGACTAGGTAATCAAAGTATGCTGGCAAAGTTGACAAATCATGGTGGACCACGATTGAAGTCTTGCCAGCTTGCTGGAATTCCTTCAAGGTGTCCATAATCATCTGCTCTGTCAACTGGTCTACCCCAGCTAAGGGCTCATCCATCAGATACAGACTAGCTTTCTGGGCTAAAGCCCGTGCTAAAAAGACACGTTGCTGTTGACCGCCAGATAGTTGATCGAGTTGACGGTGACGCAGATCTTGCAGATTCATCTTCTCGAGAGCTTCCTCTACATGGTCCATATCTTCTCGACGAGGCCGTTTGAGAAGCCCTTTAAAATGCGGAAATCTCCCCATGAGGACCAATTCCCAGACACGGGCAGGATAGATTTGATTGACATTGCGCGATTGGGGAATATAGGCGACCTCACGACGGATGACCTGGCTCAAGTCTTGGCTCTGCCCCAAAATCTGACGAGTCCCACGACTCGGCTTTTCCAGGCCCAAAATCACCTTCATCAGACTGGATTTTCCAGCACCATTTGGCCCGACGATGGCAGTCCGACTGCCTCGTGGAATCGTCAAATGAATATCCGACAGGACCTTGACAGTTCCATAGGCAAGATCAATTCCTGCTAAATTTACTGCGTCTTGCATGACTTTCCCTCCTAGGCTGCTCCTTACGCTAAATACGTTACAATCAAGCTCACATTGTGGCGATACATATCGATATAGGTGTCTCCTTCTTCGCCAGCTGGTGCCAAAGAATCTGAGAAGAGCTCTTTTCCTTCACCTGTCACGACAGCAACTTGACCACCTTTTGCTGCTACCGCCTCCTGCAATTTTTCCATGCGTTCTGGATTGGTCGTCGACTCGGTAAAGATGGCCTTGATGTCGTGTTCAATGATGACATCGACCGTTTCCATCATGTCGCTATTAGCCACTTCCGAGTCTGTACTAACACCCTGTGGTGCATAGAGCGTAAAGTCATAGCGACGAGCAAAGTAGTTAAAGGCATCGTGTGGTGTCACCAGATAGCGGCTATTGGCTGAAATGCTAGCCAATTGCTCTTTGTTCCAAGCGTCCAATTCATCCAGATCTGCAAGGTAGGCCGTCGTCCTCTCCTCGATGGCTGTCGCCTCCTCTGGCAAAAGTTCCTGCAACTCATCTGAAGCGACTTCGGTCGCTTTTTTGTACAAATCAATATCAAACCAGAAGTGCGGGTCAACGACAGATTCTCCAGCTTCGTCCATGGTACCGACTTCATCAGCTGTAAAGTTTTTTGTAACAGCGACACCTGTTTCTTCCAGGGCTTCAATCATTTTTCCTTCAAAGTGCAGGCCGTGGTAGAGCACCAAGTCAGCTTCCTGCAGCTTTTTCAAATCATCCGTCTGTGCGACATAGAGGTGAGGGTCTTCGCCTGCCGGGATAATCAGCTGACAATCCACGCTATCCCCAGCCAGCTGCTCGACCATATCAGCTAGAAATGATGTGGTCACTGTTACGGTTGGTTTTTCAGTCGAGTCTGCTTTACCTCCCTTGTCTTGACAGGCTATTAAAATGGGAACAAGGCACAAAATGCCTAATATTGCTAAAACTTTTTTCATCGCAAAGCTCCTTTTCGGTTTAATTATTTTATTAATTAGGTATACTTAATTTCAATATTAACTTACACTACTATTTTACATTTGTCAACCTTTTTTAAAAATTTGTTATAATAAAAAGATAGAAAAGGAGTCCCTATGACACCCAACAAAGAAGATTATCTCAAATGTATTTACGAGCTGGGGGAGACTGGCCAGCGCATGACCAACAAGCAAATCGCTGAGAAAATGCAGTTTTCCGCTCCCGCCGTTTCCGAAATGATGAAAAAATTATTGGCCGAAGGCCTAGTCGCCAAAGATACCAAAATCGGCTACCAACTCAGTCAGAAAGCCCTGCAAATGGTGGCTGACCTCTATCGCAAGCACCGATTGATCGAAGTGTTCCTCTTGCGCGAGTTAGGCTACGGCCACGAGGAGGTCCACGAGGAGGCTGAGATTTTGGAGCACACGGTCTCGGATTATTTCATTGAGCGCTTGGATCAGCATCTGGGCTTTCCGACGATTTGCCCACACGGAGGAAGCATTCCAGCCAAAGGTGAACTACTTGTGGAGCGCTACGCGACACGGCTTTCGGATGTGTCCGAGCAAGGTGGCTATCGCCTCATGCGGGTGCATGATTACTACCAGCTCCTCCAGTACCTCGATCAGCATAAACTAGCGATTGGCGACTCAATTGAACTGATTGACCGAGACGACTATGCTCAGACCATGACCATTGCCTTCAAGGAAAAAGAATTGGCTCTACCACTCACTATTGCTCAACAACTCTACGTTGAAAAAGACTAACTGCAG
>CAUTON010000053.1:0-9808 GCA_963539895.1 uncultured Streptococcus sp.
CATAAGTCATAGGTCTATTTTATCATATATTAAATAAAAGCTAAACAACTATAAAGGAGAAACCTATTTAGAAAAAAATCTAAATACTCTTGTTTTTCTATGGAAAAAGAAGTATAATATATTTAGATAATATTCTAAATAGAAGAGGTGCTGTGCAATGTCTAAAATGAAACCTATTTTTCTCTTTGTTCTGCTGGCCTTTCTGTTGACCTGGCTATTCTGGTGGATCACTTGGTTTCAGATTGAGTGGCTAGGGGATATCAGCGGTCGTTGGTGGAAATACCTAGCTATGTGGATGCCTGCATTTTCTTATTGGATTGTAAAACAGTGTTTTCCAGAAGATGCTGCTTTAGGGGCTTCATTTTCTTTGAATATCAAGAAAAAGTGGAAATATTATTTAGCGGCTCTTTGGGGACCGGCAGTATTGAGCGTGCTTGGAATGGGGCTTTACTTTTTACTGTTTCAAGATCAATTTAGCCTAGACTTTGAAACGCTGCAAGACGTGATTGGGCAGACAGGCAAAAAAGCGACGGCAGATTCGATTCGAGCGGTAATTTTTGCCCAACTCTTTGCCTCTGTCACCTTCGCCCCTCTTTTAAATAGTTTATTTGCCCTTGGAGAAGAAATCGGCTGGCGGGGCTACCTTTATACAAGTCTTCGCTCCCGTTTTTCACCCCTTCAGACACACTGTTTAGTGGCTTTGATTTGGAGTCTTTGGCATTTGCCTATTAACCTGCAGGGCTACAATTTTGGTGTGAACTATTGGGGTTACCCTTGGTTGGGAGTAGTAGCCATGTTTATCTTCTGCTTTAGTCTGCAAATACTGCTTTCCTGGGTCATGGAAAAGACAGGTTCGTTATGGGCGCCGGCTGTGCTGCACGGAGCTGTTAATGCGATTGCTGCTGTTGGTTTGCTCTTTCGAGTTTCATCCGGCAAAGCAATGACTCTGCAGATTCTGGGCCCTACTCCTGCAGGACTGATAGCAGGACTGCCTTTACTAGGGGTAGCGCTGTTTATATTCTACAGAGAGTGGGTGAGAAAATGAGCTTTGCTGAAACATTTAAAGCTCTGTCAAACCCAGTCCGCAGAAATATCCTAAACCTGCTAAAGGGTGGTCGTCTTTCGGCAGGTGAAATCTCCAGTCAGTTTGATATGACAGGAGCCACGATTTCCCACCATCTAAGTGTATTGAAAAAGGCGGATCTGGTTGTTGAGACACGGGAGAAAAATTTTATCTACTATGATTTGAATGCATCTGTTCTGGAAGAAATTGTAGGATGGATTGCAGAGTTACGGGGACAAACAGATGAAAAAAATTAATATCAAATTACTGATCGTTACTTCATTGCTGACAATGATGCCGATACCAATCGGACTTCTTTTGTGGAATAAACTGCCAGAACGGCTGGCAACACATTTTGGAGTAAATGGCTTGGCATATGGATTTAGTTCAAAGGCAGAAGCAGTTCTTTGGGAGCCAATGATTATGCTGGGGCTTCATATTTTTGCTGTAGTTATGACCTCGTTTGACCCCAAAGCTAAGAATGTCAGTCCAAAGATGCGAAAGATTGTCTATTGGCTGGTACCTGTCTTTTCAGTGCTGGTTCAGATGCTTGTCTACGGTAATGCGATTGGGCTGATTCACAACAATAATCAAATCGGCGGGATTTTAATCGGCGGTGTATTTATTGTTTTGGGGAATTATTTACCAAAAACAAAACTGAATTATACCATTGGAATCCGACTGCCCTGGACTTTGGACAATGAAGAAAACTGGAATAAAACGCATCGGTTGGCAGGCAAACTCTGGGTTGTTGGTGGCTTGGTGTTGCTGTTTAGCAGTTTTGTATCCTGGACAGTTCCCTATATTGCCGGCATCGTACTGGTGAGCATTATCCTCATTCCATACCTGTATTCTTACTGGTTGAGTCGGGTGGGGCAAGCCCATACAAAACAGAAATAATATCTGAGCTATTTTATAAATAGACAAAAATGACCCCAGAGAGGACTGACGATGTCACTCTTTGATGTCATTTTATTTGTTATGTGCTGGGCTATTTGTGCGAGCGGCCTGAGGAGATGGAGACACTCTTTACTAACGCCTATGGTGGTCTAGCTGCAGTGAAATCTATCGGAAAAATCCAGACACGCGACGGTGATGGCCCTTCCCAAGTCGGTGGCTTCTTAGGCAGTATGGGGATTGTTCCTTACGGTGTTGGTTTCCCAAGCAGCTCTACTCTAGCTCAAACATGGAGTAAGGAATTAGCCGAAAAAGTTGGACAAACAATCGGGCAGCAGGCAGTTCAAAACGGTTATAGTGGCTGGTATGCACCAGCGGTTAACCTCCACCGTAGCCCTTTGAATGGTCGAAACTACGAATATTACTCAGAAGACAGTTTGTTGTCAGGTGAGATGGTTGGAAACACTGTAAAAGGTGCCAATAACGCTGGTGTTTATACCTACGTCAAGCACTTTATCAACAACGATGGTGAAGCCGGTATCTATCGTGATTCTGTCTACACCTGGATGACAGAGCAAACCTTGCGGGAAACCTATCTCAAACCATTCCAGATGTTGGTACAAGACTATGATGGTGTGGGGCTGATGACCTCCTACAATCGTCTGGGTGGTGTCTGGGCAGGGGGCAGCAAAGCCTTGCTGACGAATCTCTTGCGCGATGAGTGGGGCTTCAAAGGTGCTGTCATTACAGACTATAGTGACCATCATGCTTACATGAATGGAGACCAGTCACTACGAGCCGGTGGTACTCTCTGGATGAGTGGAGCAACAGGTGGCACCGTGATTGGGGAGACAACCTCAAACACTTACTATCAAACCCTCCGTCAGGCAACAAAATACACTCTCTATATGTATCTTCATGTACGTGTAACCAATAAAGAATATGCTGAGGCTTCTGGAAACGATGCAATACTACGTCAAGCTTTCGAAACACCGATCTTGACAGTACCACGTATCGTATGGGCTTTGACAATCTTAGCACTCTTCTGGTTTGGCTGGGCTTTACGGGCTTTGGTTTTGGATATCATTGCGATTCGCAAACGTAAAAAGGAAGCTAAACTTGTTTCATAATGTCCACCCCTCCTCCCTCGGATTTTCCGAGGGATTTTTGCTTATCTTGCTGGCACCGCTTTCTTTTGGTAGACTAATAAGAAAGTTATGGACAGGCTTTTTTCGACAGTCAAAAAATTCTTGTCCTTAAGTTTGTAGCGTTTTCATTCTATACTAGTCTTACAAAAACAAAGACATAGGAGGATGAAAATATGTCAAACTGGTTGAACATCCAGGATAAGGTCTACGTGGTGACGGGCGGTAGCTCTGGGATTGGGCTGGCCATCGTCAAAGGGCTCTTGGAGCAAGGGGCTAAGGTCGCTAATTTTGATATCAATGATTCTGATGTGCAAAACGACAACCTGCTTTTTGTCAAAACAGACGTGACCAGCCACCAGGCTGTCAAGGATGCTGTGGCAGCAGTTGTAGCACGCTTTGGTACTATTGACGGCTTGGTCAATAATGCGGGGATTAACATTCCAAGTCTTTTGGTCGATACCAAAGATGCAGGAGGCCAGTACGAACTGGATGAAGCTAAGTTTGACAAGATGGTCAATATCAATGTCAAGGGTCTCTTCTTTGTTTCCCAGGAAGTGGGACGGATTCTAGCAGGGAAGCAATCAGGTGTCATCATCAATATGGCTTCTGAAGCAGGGCTGGAAGGGTCTGAAGGTCAGAGTATTTATGCCGCGACCAAAGGCGCGGTTTACTCGCTGACCCGCTCTTGGGCAAAAGAATTGGCCAAACATGGTATCCGTGTGGTCGGCATCGCACCGGGCATCATGGAAGAAACAGGTCTGCGCACCCTGGCCTACGAAAGTGCGCTGGCTTATACACGTGGGAAAACCGTCGACGAACTGCGTGCAGGCTACAGCAATACAAGTACCATTCCTCTTGGCCGCAGCGGTCGCTTGAGTGAAGTGGCGGACCTGGTCTGCTACTATCTCTCAGACCGTGCAAGCTACATCACAGGTGTCACGACCAACGTAGCAGGTGGTAAAACAAGAGGATAGAAATGAGGAAATATGAGTCTTGAGCTAAATAAGAAGGAGTTACTCTACTTTTTGTCATCCCGTCCAGAGATTACCTATGAGATGGCTGGTGATAGGCTCAATTTATCCAAACGTTCTATCAAGATGATCATCGAAAGTCTGCTCTATAGCTATAGTCAGATTTTCTCTATCGAAGAGCAGGGAGAGCGGCTGAGTTTGGTCATTCACGACCAGGATCAGTTCCAGCTTTTGATCACAGAGGTTCTGCTTCATGCGTCCGATCTGACTTCTTTCCACAAGCGGCAGGCTGTCTTTTTCCAGCAGTTGCTGGAGGCGGACTCCTATCTGTCGTCCGATGATTTGGCGGAAGAATTGGGCATCAGCAGACGGAGTCTCTCCCGTGACATGCAGCGGATGAAGGATGTGCTGGACAGCTACGGGCTGCGCCTCGCATCAAAGACGGGTGTTGGCATTCGCCTAGAAGGTTCGGAGCTAGGCAAACGTCTCCTCTATCTCTATCAAGTCTTGGATTACCTAGCAGAAGATGAGGTAGATTTGCCAGAGGAGGTCCTGGATACTTACACAGACTTCATCAGCAATATGCAGCTCCCTTTCGATGTTCAGCGGACTTTCTTATCAACACTGATCATCACCTGGAAGCGCAGAGATTTCGTTCTCGATGAGACGGACTTTATCTGGTTTACACGCCAGTCGCAGCTGGACTTGCCATCCATCTTTTACGAGATTTTGGAGGCTTTCTGGGAGCGACCAATTACCTCGCTGGAGAAGAATTTTCTTACCTTTCCCATGCAGATCGGTTTGATCTCCTCCGATGTGGAGCGGCCAGATGTACTCGCCATGGCGGAGGAAGTCTTGGCGCAGACCGTTGAGGAATTTGGCATGCCACTCGATGTGAAAGAGTCGGCTCGCCTCCTCCAGCGCCACTTGGTCTACATGCTCAATCGCTCGGTTATCCGCTGGCAATTTAACGAAGTCGGTCTGCGAGAGCAATTGGTTCGTTCGTCCTTTTCGACAGTGGTGTCTCGCTTCTTCCTTCAAGAAGTCTCTAGTCGTACAGGATTGACCATTTCGGAAAAAGAGGAAATCCTCCTCGCAGCTTGGATGGAATTGCTCCTAGCGAGAAAGAGTAAACCACTGATCAACAAGATCGCAGTTATCTCTCAAGCAGGTCAGTCTTTCAACTACCTAGTCGAAAAAGAGATGCGCAAGATTTTCGGGCAAGATGTTCAGATTGAGTTCATGGAGTTTACCAACCATCCGCCCTACCAAGAGTTGGAAGCGCGCTTTGATTTGGTCTTTACGGACAATCTCATGCACAGCCAAGAACTCTTTCACTCCTTCCTCTCCTTGACCCTGGTTACGGAGGAAAATCAGGCAGAGCGGGAGCGACTGGAGCGGACGGTTCTCGGACGACGAGTCCTGCTCAACACGACAGTCTTAGTGACCCATTTCCATCAGGAACAAACCTATGAGGAAAATTTGGCCAGCCTGCTAGAGAAACTTGTCGAAAAAGGTTTGCTGTCTACAGTCAGTCGGCAGAAATTGCTAGCCAAGGAAGCAGACAAGCCAGCCTTGTCAGACGAAGGCTTTGCCTTCCCGCACTTGACGAGTGATCAACTAGAGCAGATTACGCTGGTGGTGGCAGAGGATGAGACACTGAATTTGGCCAGTCAGACGGGCATCGCAGTGAAGGATTTTGTTCTGCTGTTGATTCCGACAGAGCTGGATGATTTCCATCAGGATTTACTCTATCAGATTTTTGATAACACCTTCCGCACGAGACAGGGCCATCTGAAGAAGCGGCTGGGGATTGATAACATTGACCAACTGGAAAAGATTTAGAAAGGAAGCATTATGCAACCCATTTACATCATTGGCTTGATTGTGATTGCAGCGTATGCGCTCCAGATTGTACTGGGACTGCGCCAGCTCAAGAATTTCAACGACACCTACTCGCGTCTGCGCAAGTTAGGCCGGGTGGCCATCGGCCGCCGCTCAGGCCGAGTTCGGTCTGGAACTATTGTCCTATTTGCCATCGACAAAGACGCTAAAGTCCTTGAAGGACGCAAGATGCAAGGCGTGACAGTCTTTTCACAGTTTAAGGAAATGCCAGCCTATGTCGGCCAAGACATCCACTATCTGGATACCTACAATCCCTTGGTCCGCAAGGAAAACAAACTGGTCCAAATTGCTATCGAGGATGCGCGTGAGGTCTTTCTCCGAGTGGAAGCTGACAACTACAAGGATGTACCCAAGTCTGCTCCACTCTTGAACCTCGGTCTTCAGTGGCAAATCCTTAAGTCAAAATTTCAAACAAAAACTAAACAATCATAAAGGAGAATCTTATGAATTACGTTACTAAATTTGCTGAAGGCTTTATGGGCCTCTTCCAATCCGGTGCTGAAACCTTTATCGGCTGGATGACGAGTATCGTACCAGTTGTGCTCATGCTTCTGGTAGCCATGAATGCGCTGATTGCCCTCATCGGTGAAGAAAAGATGAACAAGCTAGGCGAGCTTTCTACTAAAAACCCGATTACACGCTACATGATTTTGCCATTTCTCTCCGCCTTCATGCTGGGGAATCCAATGGCCTTGAGCATGGGACGTTTCTTGCCAGAATACTACAAACCAAGCTTTATCGCAGCACAAATGCAATTCTGTCATACGTCAAACGGGGTCTTCCCTCACATCAACCCAGGTGAACTCTTCGTTTGGTTAGGGATTGCAACAGGGATCCAAGAGCTTGGACTCAATGAAATGGAATTGGCTATCCGTTACCTCTTGGTCGGATTGGTCATGAATGCCTTTGGCGGATGGGTGACAGACTTCACCACTGCTTGGGTGTCTAAACAACAGGGTGTAACCCTCAGCAAAAAAGTGAAATTGGCTGACTAGTACGAGGATAGAGGAGAAAGATTATGGCTTACAATAGCATTAAAGTTGTAAAAGGAAATGGCGGATTTGGTGGACCGCTGACCATCACACCTACAGAAGAAAAGCACAAATTTATCTACATCACTGGTGGCGGTGAAAAACCAGCCATCGTGGACAAAATCGTTGAACTGACAGGCATGGAAGCTGTCAATGGATTCCAAACTTCTATCCCAGATGAAGAAATTGCTCTTGCTATCGTTGACTGTGGAGGAACCCTTCGCTGCGGTATTTACCCTAAAAAAGGTATCCCAACCATCAACATCGTAGCCACTGGTAAATCTGGCCCTCTGGCCCAGTACATTACAGAAGACATCTATGTCTCAGCGGTTGGTGTGGACCAAATAACTGCAGCAGACGGATCCGAAGCCGTGGCTGCCCCAGTAGCTGCACCAGTCGAAGAGAAAAAAGCAACCTACGACACTAGCAAGAAAATCACAGAACAACGTGCAAAAACAAGCCTCGTAGCCCGTATCGGTATGGGTGCTGGTAAAGTCGTAGCCATCTTCAACCAGGCTGCCCGCAACGCTATCCAAACCATGCTCAACACCGTTATCCCATTCATGGCCTTTGTAGCCCTCATCATCGGGGTTATCAATGGCTCTGGTATCGGAACCTGGCTCTCTCATCTCTTGAGCCCACTGGCTGGCAACATCTTTGGCCTCATCATCCTTGGCTTTATCTGTTCCCTCCCATTCTTGTCACCACTCTTGGGACCTGGCGCCGTTATCTCCCAATTGGTCGGAGCCCTCATCGGTACAGAAATCGCTAAAGGCAATATCCCACCACAAATGGCCCTCCCAGCTCTCTTTGCTATCAACACACAAAATGGTTGTGACTTCATCCCAGTTGCCCTTGGTTTGGCAGAAGCTGAGTCAGAAACAGTTGAAGTTGGGGTACCATCCGTTCTCTACTCTCGTTTCTTAAACGGTGTACCACGCGTTATCGTTGCTTGGATTGCAAGCTTCGGATTGTATAGTTAAGAAAAATTCAAAAAGAAGGTAAGTAAAATGACAGTATTTGAGACAACCGTGACAAAAGTTGGACCTGAAGCGTCCAATATGATTACAGACGCAGGCATGTTCATCCTCTTTGGCGAAGGGGCTCCAGAAGATTTGGCGGAATTCTGCTTTACCCACAGCAGCAAGGCTGTCAATGGCCCGATCCAAAAGGGTGGCTACGTGGTCATCGATGACCAGGAGTATTTGATTACGGCTGTCGGTAGCGTCGTGGAGCAAAACCTAGCTAACCTAGGTCATATCACGGTTTCCTTGGACGGAGCAGGCGAGCCGACTCTGCCTGGCACACTCCATATCCAAGCGCCTAGCGCTCCTCAAATCGGTGTCGGTACTGTCATCCAGATTTTTGAATAGAGGGAGTAGGACAAAAATCGGTAAGACGTAGTCTTCGATTTTGTCGTCACTCATTTATTTTAAGGTGACGACCTGAAACAGTCTGGGGTTAGACCGTTTCACTCCCACTCCGTACAGTCCAAACTGTCCAGTGTTTGAAGCGGGAAATAAAGTGAGCGAAGCTCACATCCTTCGTTAGGGCTGTAATAGCTGATTTATCAGTATTTTAGAGCCCAGTCAACCACTGCGTCAAACTACCATTTCAAAATAAAATGAAGAGGTTAGAGACTTTTGTCCCAACCTCAAGTCGTCACTTTGAAACGAAAAAGTGACGATAAAAACAGCAAAACTCCCAGCATCGCAGGATACTGGGGGTACTTGCATTTCTATCGTAAAGGAGAAATTATGACCTTTCTACTCGACACAGCTAATCTAGCAACCATCGAAAAGTACCGCAAAGTATTGCCTATTGAAGGTGTGACCACTAATCCCTCCATCTTAAAAAAAGAGGGAAAAGTAGAAGTCTTTGAGCACTTTAGAGCCATTCGCAATCTCATCGGCCCAGACAAGAGTCTTCACATCCAGGTCGTCTCGACAGACGTAGAAACTATGCTGGCGGAAGCTCATCACATTCTAGCAGAAGTGGACGATAAGGTTTTTATCAAGGTCCCTGTGACTGAGGCAGGTCTCACCGTCATCCAGCAGCTCAAGGCCGAAGGCATTGATGTTACCGCCACCGCCATCTATTCCAAGATGCAGGCCTTTCTAGCCATCGCAGCAGGCGTTGACTACGTCGCCCCTTACTACAACCGCATGGAAAACCTCAATAGCGATGCCAAAGAAACCATTGCTGCCATCGCAGACTTTATCAAGCGAACAGGTAGCAGTTGCAAGATCCTTGGCGCTAGCTACAAAAATATTGCTCAGGTCAACCAAGCTCTGGAGGCAGGTGCCCAAACGGTCACCGTCGATCCAACTATTTTAGCAACAGCCCTCACTTCGCCCACTGTCCACCAAGCCGTCACCGATTTTAAAACCGACTGGGAAAGCATCTACGGTGAAGGCAATCATTTATAGAAATCAACACCGAGCAGCCACTCGGTGTTTTTGTGAAGAATAGGGAGAGATTTTTAAGGCGTTTAAAGAAAATTTTAGCTCCATGCGAATATTGAGGACTATTTCAGGAAATTTGTGATACGACACCGTTCGAAGTATTGCGAGTTACGAAGGCAATCAGCAGAACAGACAATTTGAAACATACATAAAAAGAAATACCCAGCTCTTTCGCACTGAATACCTCTAGGAGAATTATGAGTCAAACAGTCCGGTGGACTGTTTCAGCCTGACGCTTAGAAGCAAGAGAGTGTCAGGGAAATGGTACTTTTATTATGGCTTCGAGCCAGTTTTTCTCGTAGAGAAAAACAAGAAAACCACCAGCTAT
>CAUTON010000054.1:0-9704 GCA_963539895.1 uncultured Streptococcus sp.
AGATTTGTTTTTCAGACGCTACCTATGCTTGTCTGAAATTTTTGAGAGGAGAACTCCCTTCCTTCCGCTTGAGAACTTTCATCGCCAGGCATTTATCCATTGTTCGAGCCAATCGAACCTTCCCAAGAAAAGTTAAAAGCCAAGCAGCCGTCAGTTTCACTTATAGAGTACCATAAAATAGTAAAAATGGGGTGAAAAACCTTTCTTTTCGTGCGCTTAAAAACAGGAAAAAAACAAAACCTATTCCAAATCAGTAAAGACTCTGATGCTTAGAATAGGTTTTTTATGGGCATGACATGGTTAACTTAATGACATTGGGATTGAGGCCTAGCTTTTAAAAATGCAGTGCGCCAGCAACCCAGCCTGTACAGAGGGAGTAGGTGATGTTAAATCCACCTGTGTGGGCATTGATATCCAGCACCTCGCCAGCAAAGTGAAGGCCAGGCACTTTCTTGCTTTCCAGCGTTTTTGGATTGATTTCCTTCAGAGAGATGCCGCCTTTGGTGACAAAGGATTTGGCCAGACTCATCTTACCAGTGATGGGGATAGGGAGAGCCTTGACTTTCTGGATGACAGAGTCAATCTCTTTCTGAGTTAGTTGCTTGATTTTCTTATCAAAGCCATCTGCGAGAAATTCCGCTAATCGTTCTGGAAGCAGCTCTTTTAAGGCATTCTTGAGGAATTTTTCTCGGTGCTCCGTCAGGAAATCCGCCAGCTCTTCTGCTGTCAGATTTGGCAAAAGGTCAAGGGATGCCACTTCACCGCCTTTTACAAAACTGGAGAGACGCAGGGCAGCAGGACCCGACAGGCCAAAGTGGGTGAAGAGCAAATCGTGGGTAATCTGGTGAGTCCCATAGGACAGGGTCACATCGGTCAGGGAGATTCCCTGTAAAGCTTTATGCGGGAAGTCGGTCAAAAGCGGACTTTCAGCTGCTTCCAGCTCGGTCACCTCTAGCTTGAAATGGCGAGCAATCTCGTAGCCAAAGCCAGTCGAGCCGGTAGATGGGTAGGACTGGCCACCTGTTGTGACAATGATCTGAGTGGAAGTATAGAGGGTGTCAGCTGTTCTGACTTGAAAGAGGTCAGCATCCTTTTTGACGGAGACGACTTCGGTGCCAGTCTGTATCTGGACACCTAGCTCCAGCATTTTCATTTCTAGGGCTTTGATAATGGTCTGGGATCGGTCAGTGGTCGGGAAGACCCGCCCGTGGTCTTCTACCTTGAGCTTGACCCCATTATCCTCAAAAAAGGCCATAATATCATGATTGTCAAACTGGGAAAAGACGCTGTAGAGAAAGCGACCGTTTCCTGGGATGCCAGCTAAAAGGTCATCTAGTGTGCCGTTATTGGTCATGTTGCAGCGGCCGCCGCCTGTCACAGCTAGCTTTTTGCCCAGACGTTTATTTTTCTCGATGAGGAGGGTGGACTTGCCGTGAAAGGCAGCTGAAACTGCCGCCATCATACCAGCAGGTCCTGCCCCAATAATAATGGTATCAAATGTCTTCATGCCTTCATTGTACCACAGAATGAGGGGAGATACTAGCAGGCGAAATTACGCTCAAATTTGACACTTATAGGGGCTTGTGGTAATATTTTAATGATACATTACTAGAATATATACTGAGGATATTATGAGAATCGAAAAGACAGTCAGCGAACTTGCTGAGATTTTGGGGGTTAGCCGTCAGGCGATGAACAACCGGGTCAAATCCTTGCCAGATGAATTTGTCGAAAAAAATGACAAGGGTGTGACAGTTGTCAATCGAGCTGGTCTCATCAAGTTGGAAGAAATTTACAAGAAGACCATTTTTGAAGATGAGCCTGTCAGTGAAGAAGTCAAGCAACGGGAGCTCATGGAAATCCTGGTCGACGAGAAAAATTCGGAAATCATTCGCCTCTACGATCAATTGAAAGCAAAGGACAAGCAATTAGCTGAGAAAGATGAGCAATTGCGAGTCAAGGATGTGCAAATTTCTGAGAAAGACAAGCAACTGGATCAGCAGCAACAATTGACCTTGAAAGCTATGGCCGATAAGGAAACGTTGAAAATCGAGTTGGACGATGCCAAAGCACAAGTTGAAGCAGAGCAACATAAAGGTTTCTTTGCACGCTTGTTTGGACGGTAAGATGGTCTGGGGGAGTTGCCTCAGACTTATTTTTTTGCAATTATCACGAATTAGTGATAAAATGTTCTAAACAATAGAAAGTGAGCAGTCATATGGGACTATTAGTAGATGGAAAATGGGTAGACAAATGGTATGATACCAAGAAATCAGGAGGCCGATTTGAGCGGACGACACCCCAATTTCGCAACTGGATTACAGCGGATGGCTCACCTGGTCCAACGGGGGAGGGTGGTTTTAAGGCAGAAGCGGGTCGCTATCATCTTTATATATCCTTAGCCTGTCCATGGGCAAGTCGCACCTTGATTTTGCGGGCTTTGAAAGGGTTAGAGGACATGATTTCCGTATCGGTTGTTCATCCGCTGATGCTGGAAAATGGTTGGACATTTGCGCAAGGAGATGGTGTCGTTGTCGATCCAGTTTTAGGAGCGGATTATCTCTATCAAGTGTACACGCATGTGGTTCCGAACTACACTGGGCGCGTGACGGTACCTGTGCTCTATGATAAGGTCAAAGATACCATTGTCAGCAATGAATCCTCTGAAATTATCCGCATGCTGAATTCTGCCTTTGACCAAATTGGCGCAAAAAAAGGAGACTACGCTCCTGAAGCACTATTAACTGAAATTGATGAGCTGAACAGCTATGTCTACGATCGCATCAACAATGGTGTTTACAAGGCAGGTTTTGCAACCAAACAAGAGGTCTACGAAGAAGAAGTCACTAAGCTTTTTGAAGCTCTGGATACTCTTGAAGAACGGTTGAATGGGCAATCGTATCTCATAGGAAATCAATTGACAGAAGCCGACATTCGTCTCTTTACCACGCTAGTGCGCTTTGACTCAGTTTACTACGGTCATTTCAAGTGCAATCTCAAACGTCTGATCGACTATCCAAATCTCTGGAACTACACCAAGCGGATATACAATTTACCTGGAATCGCCGACACGGTCAACTTTGACCACATCAAGCGCCATTACTACGGTAGCCATAAGACCATCAATCCAAATGGCATCGTTCCTAAAGGACCTGAGCTTGATTGGACACTATAAATTCTTTGATAACCTGAGCCACCTGCTCGGGTTTTTCTGTGTGCGGAGAATGGCCAAGCTGTAACTTTTGGTCAACCATAATCCATTTAGGGATTTTTTCAAGCATGGTCAGCTTCCATTCAGGGACCTCCAAACGTTGCGGAATCAGCAGCGTCGGGACCTCTACCTTATCTAGCCAGCCCTGCGTTTGTCGTTGGAATGTTAGCAGATGAAAAATAGCCGAGCGGTTGAGTTTGAGTCGGTAGAGATCATCTATTTTTTCATAGGAAGTTTGAACAGCTTTTTCCAAATGTTGAGACCAGAAAGGGCTATTTTCCTTTTCAGCTGACAATGCCATTTCTAAATTCTCAAAAACCTGACTCTCCAGATAGTTTTCCGTTCCAGCTATTTCATCTTCAAGTGACACCAAGCTATCTAGATCAAAATAACCGCCATCCAGTAAAATCAATTGCTGGATGTTGTGACAATGAGTCGTTAGATAGGGTGCTAGATTCGCCCCCATGGAATGGGCAATGAGAATCCCTCCATCAGTCTGAGCCAATTTCTCAGAAAACCAAGCAACAAAGTCTTCTAAGCTGGCAATGTCGGTATCATACTCAGTTCCGTGTCCTGGCAGGTCCACAATGATCATGTCCAGCCCAAGCGCCTCTTGCAAATCCATGGCGTAGTAATGGTTGAATCCTAAGCCACCTAGAAAAATGATTGTTGTCATGTGAGAACCTCTTTTCTTCCTATTCATTATAACATAAGATTTTTCCGCTTAAAAAGCGATAAAATCCAACTGTTTTCCTATTGAAAGTTGGGCTTCTTAGGTCTATAATAAAATCATCAAGAGCTCAAGATAAATAAACAAGAGGAGTTTATCATGAAAACAATCGGTGAAAAAATTAAAGTATTACGCAGAGAGGCGGGGCTCAATCAGCAACAGTTGGCGGACAAACTGGGTCTATCCAATCAAGCCATTTCCAAATGGGAAACCAATACGACTCAACCGGAAATTACCCTACTGCCAGAGATTGCGACCGTCTTTGGTGTGAGCATTGATGAGCTGTTTGATTATACGACAGAAAAATATCTAGATAAAATTGAGAGCCGCTTGGACAGCGGACAAGCTTTGACTATCAGTGAAGTTGCTAAGTATGAGCTGTTTCTATTGGATGCTAGTTATGGAGAACATGCTAGTCGCAAAGAGGAGTTGCTAGCTTATCTCTATCTTAGTAGTGGTGAGGATTTTATGGCCAAGGCCAATAATCTCTCTAAGAAAATCTTGCTGGATAAGCCAAATGATAAGGCTAGTTTGAGCATCATCAGCCAGACTTCAAAGGGTTATCTGTTTGATTGGGATGTTCGTAATCACACTGAATTGATTGATTACTATATCCAGACTTTGGAGCAGAATCCTAAGCAAACGTCTATCTATCTTTATTTATTGGATAATTTGCTGGATGATTGGCGCGTGGAGGAAGCTAAAATCTGGCTTGAAAAAGCCCAAGTAGCCAATCCAGACCCCATCCATGCTTATTATGAATTGGTGATTCGTGAAAAAGAACAAGGCTTTACTGCGGTTAAAGATGATTATCTTGCCTTTGCAGATCAGCATGCAGATGATTGGCGACTACTCTTTTCAGTTGCCAACTCTCTCTCAGCTCACGGCTGCTATGAGGAAGTCATTCCAATCTGGGAGAGGGCCTATGAGGCACAAGAAAAACCACGATTTACAGACTATCACACAGCCATTGCCCATTGCTACCTACTATTGGGAGATAAAGCAGGAGCTATCAAGGCTTACGAGAAAGTTCTTGATATTCTCAAAACGGACTGGAATTGCCGCTTTGGGAAAGAAATTGATAACGTTCAAGCAAAAATTGATCAGCTGAAGGAAGTATAAAAAGAGCTGGCGAGCCAGCTCTTTTTGACATATTTTAATAGTATTCCCCTTGGCGGTAGTTCCAAGAGTTGAAGTGGTCGGACAGGTGCATCATGATTTTGTCGATGTCAAGACCTTTACGGATGACCACTGGGCAGTTGTTGACAGAACGGCTACCTGCACCTTGTTCAGGAATCAGTTTGCCATCAGCATCAACCATTGAGACCATAACACCTTGCTCATAGCGAGTTTCGATGGTTTTGTCTGGTTGGATAGAAGCCACGTAGTCGTCCGCTTCGATGACAAGGTCAACGGCGTTTTCGATACGCTCACCGATACCTGCAACCTTACCGCGATTCCCTTTACCTGAAGGGTTGGCAGATGAAGCGTAAACCATCTTGCTTTCTTTTTCCCACATTTCTTTGGCAATTTGCTCACCAGCTACACCAAACTTGATAACGAAACATGACGTGCCACGAACGTCAGTCATCAGCTCTTCACGGCCATCACCGAAAGTTTTGAGCTTTTCGTAAGCTTCTGGTTTCCAAGGCAGGATACAGCCGAGAAGAATATCTTCATCCCAATGTTTTTGGTAAAATGCGTCGATTTCTGGTGTCAATTGGGCCAACTCACGCAATTCTTCCATGCTGCCGCAGAGGACAACGCCTGGTTTGTTACGGTTCCGTTCTTTGGCTTCAAATTTACGCTCAAGGCCAGCCTTGTCGCTGGTCATGATGATGTAACCAACTTTTGTAGGGGTAACGATACAGCCGCCACCAGCTTTTAAGATTTCAAGACCTTCTTGATTTAGGTTTCCATCCCAATGTACGTGTTTTGTCATACGATTCATTCTCCATTTTTTAAATTTTCTGATAATTCAATTATAACAGAAATCCAAGAGAAAGCAAGTCAGGCCAGACGAATATCAACAGAAGAATACGAGTAGGAGCCTCCTTGCTATTTCAAGCTGAATATGGCAAACTAAAATTATGAGAAAAATAGGACAAACGGTGAAACATCTGTACAATCATTTTGATAAGCTGCTGGTTTTATTTGTAGGAATTTTTACGATCATGGAAGGGCTTTGGTTCCCCTTTAATACCTGGCTGGCAGAGATTTTACTGGCTATGACGGGCCAGACCTATCTGTCAACGAGCAATCTTCTTATGGTTCTTACGGGGAATTGGCTGGCGACTCTTGGCTTGCTGCTCTTGTTTGCGGTTAATCTTCTGATTGCCTATGTAGAAGTAGGAATTTTATTTGTCGGTGCGCATGGGATTTTGACAAGGAATTATCCAACGATGCGAGCCTTCTTGCAGGATTTGGGGAAGGCTGTTGTTAAGATTTTCAAAGGGATTCGTCCAGGGAAGGTGCTAGTCGTGCTGCTCTACACGGTTGTGCTCTTTCCCTTTCTTCGAAAATTGCTGAAAATTGATTACCTCAATCGGCTGGTCATTCCTCAATTTATTATCGATTATTTGTCCAATCAATGGCTGTTGGGGACGGTCATTACAGCGGCTCTCCTCCTCTTTTTTTGGTGGGCAGGGCGCCTCAAGTACCTTTTGCCGAGTATCTATTTGGAGGGGAAATCTGCCGGTCAGGCCTTTAAGTCCTCTTTGGCACGGACAAGGCGGGAAGGTCATCTGAAGGCTTGCGTGGGCTTATTCTGGCTGGTAGCGCAGTTCGTGCTTGCCTTTTTTGCAATTAGCCTGACTTACTACGGGTTGCAGGTGCTGACAGATTCTTTTTTAGGAGAGGCTGGCTTTGTGATAGCGATTTTGCTTTTCACTCTTTTGAAATTGACTTATTATGGGCTTGTTTCTCTCTTTTTATTGAAATTTGTAGCCTTTAGCACAGGAAGTTTAGTGAATGGTGATGAAAGCGGGCGAAAGCACCACCTTCTCCGACTGGCAATCTTGTCACTCCTTGTCTGTTTTTTTGCAGTAGAAGTGTATTAGTTTTTCTATAAACCTTATCAGAGCCTGCCACTGATCATCTCGCATCGTGGCGTGGACAATAATAATGGGGTCCAAAATACCATTGACTCCTTGGAAAAAACGATAAAATTACAGCCAGACTTTGTCGAAATGGACATTCAGGAGACCAGAGACGGGGAATTTGTCGTCATGCACGACACAGACTTGTCTGCCTTGACGGGTCATGAGGGTGGCACGCATGACTACACCTTGGCGGAATTGACCGCGATGACCGCATCAGAAAATGGCTACACCAGCGCTGTGGCCTCTTTTGAGGATTACTTGGCAGTAGCCGAAAAATACGACCAGAAATTGATTGTCGAAATCAAGACGACCAAGGAAGATAGTGCTAATTTGGTCACGAATTTTCTCAACCGCTATGGCAGGCGTCTGCTGGCAGGACAGCATCAGATTCAGTCGCTTGACTACGAGGTCATTCAGCAGGTAAAGGCTAGTCAGCTGGGCATCAAGGCGATCTTCATTTTGCCCATCAATACCATCTATCCGCGGACGGTCGCAGATGGCTATACGATGGAATACACTCATCTGGACCAGGTCTTTACAAGTCGGTCTTGGTTTTATAAAAAATTGGTTTACGCTTGGACACCGAACACAGACAAGACCATGCTACAGATGATTCAATTACAGGGTGACGGGATTATCACCGATGACGTGCAAACTTTGAAAGATACGATTGTAGAGTTTAAGCAAGAAAAATCTTACGCCGACCTGCTCTTTCTCGAAATCCAATTGCTTGCCACTCAATTTTGAAAAATTTTAAAAATCACCTAGCGTAAGGTCTTGCTCATCACGCGGCGTCATATGGTAAGATAAGAGCATATCAAGGGAGTGGGTGCACACAGTTTCTTGGTAAATACACAATGAAAGAAGGTGCAGAAATGTCGCAATTCTATACGACTGGGGAGATGGCCAAGCTGGCAGAAATTTCCGTGCGGACGGTCCAGTACTATGATCAGCGCGGGATTCTGAGTCCGACAGAGCTGACCGAGGGCGGTCGTAGGCTGTACACAGAGGCTGACTTAGACCAGTTGCGGATCATTTGTTTTTTGAGGGAATTGGATTTTTCCATTGAACAAATCAAGCGCGTACTGGCAGAGGATAATGCTGCCCTGGTGCTGGAGATGCTGTTGGTCGAGCACATTGCCCAGGCCAAAGAAGAGCTGAAAGCCAAAGAGCAACAGCTTGACAGGTCTGTCAACTTGCTTGACACACTCAAAAAACGTGAATCCCAGTCGCTAGAAATTCTTAAGAACATTTCCATTACCATGAAAAATCAAACAGCTTGGAAAAAATTACACAGAATCATGTGGGCTAGTACCATCGGTGGGATTCTGATTTATGTTGCAGTACTCCTCTGGCTAACTAGCTTGCCAGACAGTATGTTCAAGAGCTCGTTAGCTGTTGTCTTAGGGCTAGCCTATGTCATTGGGATGGTTTGGTTGAACAATCACTTCAGACAGCAGGTCACCTATCTCTGTCCAAATTGCCACAAAACATTCGATCCATCCTTTAAGGAATTCAATCTAGCAGCCCACACACCCAAAACTCGTAAATTAACTTGTCCATACTGCCATACTAAATCGTATTGCTTGGAATTAGCCAAGGAAGCAGAAAAATAGAAAAACGCTCCAATCGGGGCGTTTTTGGTTTAGAAGGGAAGTTTGCCAGCAAAGGCTCCCATAGCTTTCTTAGTAGCTTCATCCACTTGGCTAAGTGCATCATTGAGGGCTTGAAGGGTCATGTCTTGGAGCGTTTCTACGTCTTCTGGGTCCACGACGGCTGGGTTAAAGTTGATATTGGTCACTTTTTTGTCACCAGTCACCGCTACTTGCACTAAATCCTGGGCTGATTTGCCGTAGAAGGTTGTGCCAGCTAGCTCAGCCTGCTTGCCTTCCATCTGCTTTTGCATCTTTTGCGCCTGTTTCATCAGGTTTTGCATATTCATCATAAGATTTTCTAGATTCCTTTCGTATCAAGGGTTTAGACCTTGCTTGTGATTGATTAACTAGGGATATTATATCATATTTGTTCTTTGTCAATAACCAGTTCGCAATATTTTTCTTAGAGCATATACCGCAAAATGTTAGAATGTTTTATAAGTTTGAAAATTTACAAGCATCAAGCTGGTTTGCAAAATGAGTTTTGCAACAATCAAAACAATGGATTTCACATCGGAAAACATCAGATATAATTAAAAATGTAAAGAGGGCCTGCCTATGAAACATCAGTTAAATCAAGATATCGTTCATTATTTAGCAAAATCAACTGATTATGTAACTGCAGAAACGCTAGCTAATGCACTGTCCGTTTCAAAAGTTACGATTTCAAGAAGGATAGCTGAAATAAATCTTCATTATGATTCTCCGATTATCCTGTCTGAGCGAGGCAGGGGCTACAAGATTGATTTTAAAAACTACTTAAACTATAACCCTGACTTTGAGGATTCTTCAAGCGAGGAGCGATGCAATCAAGTCATAAAAGAATTGCTACTCATCGCACCAAGAAGGATACGAACGCATGAGATATATGATCGATTCTTTGTCAGTGAGTCCGTCATTAAAAATGATAAAGCTATCATTTCAAAAAAGTTAGAACCTGTATTCACAACACCATAAGGCTCTTAAAATCCGACTAATATGTGATAGTTTTACAAAAGCAACCTCCG
>CAUTON010000055.1:0-9459 GCA_963539895.1 uncultured Streptococcus sp.
GAAAATGTTAATTATTTTTAACATTTTTATAATGAAGAAAGAATAGTCAAGATAGGATAAAGGGTGCCTGTTGAAAAATGAAGAGTCAGTTGTCAGCATGAGGGATGACATTTGTTGTTGGAAGCGCAAAAATCAGCAAAAATAATCTTTAATATTTTAGAGAATTATGCTACAATACAAGTTGTAAAATAAAATGTAAAAGAGGTATGTGAAATGTCACGTAAACCAATTATTGCTGGTAACTGGAAAATGAACAAAACAGCTAAAGAAGCTCGTGAGTTTGTAGAAGCTGTTAAACTCAATATCCCATCAAACGAAGTAGTGGATACAGTGATTGGTTCACCAGCATTGTTCCTTGAAGGAATGAAAAAAGGTGTTCGCAACACAGAGTTGAAAGTTGCTGCGCAAAACTGCTATTTTGAAGATTTTGGTGCTTATACAGGTGAAAACAGCCCTGCAGCCCTTGCAGCGTTGGAAGTGGACTATGTCATTATCGGTCACTCAGAACGTCGTGATTATTTCCATGAGACAGACGAAGATATCAACAAAAAAGCGCATGCAATTTTCCGCAATGGTATGACACCAATCATTTGCTGCGGTGAATCTCTTGAAACTTATGAAGCAGGCAAAGCAGAAGAATTTGTAGGAGCGCAAATCTCAGCAGCTCTTAAAGGCTTGACTGCAGAACAAGTTGCTTCATTGGTGCTTGCCTATGAGCCAATCTGGGCTATCGGTACTGGCAAATCAGCTACTCAAGATGATGCCCAAAAAATGTGTAAAGCTGTTCGTGATGTTGTTGCCGCTGACTTTGGTCAAGAAGTTGCCGATAAAGTGCGCGTTCAATACGGAGGTTCTGTAAAACCTGAAAATATTGCTGAGTACATGGCTTGTCCAGATGTGGATGGTGCGCTTGTTGGCGGTGCTTCACTTGAAGTGGATAGTTTCTTGGCATTATTGAACTTTTAATGTGATAGAATTAAATTGTACATCAGAAAACTTCTAACTTGCACAGCTAGAAGTTTTTTGAACATTAAGGAGAGGGAAGTGAAATTTAAGACATATTTATATTTAGGAGCTGCATTGGCTATTTTTGCCGGTGGGCATCTGGCTCAGGCGGATACCATTACAGCAGAGCCAAGTCCCCTTACTGCACAGGAACAGTCGCTTACTGCTGGAAAATTTTTGGTGACGTTAGAAGATCAGCAAGCAAAATTAATCTTTATGCCTGAACAAATCAGTTTTCATAAAGTAAAGGCTGAGGTTTGGACTAAGGAGGATAAGAGCGATGTGGCAGAAATGGAACTGCAGCTGAATGACGAAGGTCAGTATGTTGCTTTTCTGCCCCAGAAAAAAGATTCAAACCAGCAGACCTTCTATGTGGATGTAACGGCCGAAACACAGGATGAGACTGTTTATCGTTTACAGAATTATACATTTGAATGGCAGGTTGATACTATAAGCTCCAGTTCAACAAGCGGTTCAAGCTCAGACACAACTGCGGGTTCAAGTGCTATATCGTCATCATCAGATGATGCGAACAGCCAATCATCACAAACAGGTATTGCATCTGCTCAACGCGAATTGGCCAGAGGAACACTGTCTATTCAAAACCATAATCTACAGGCAGGGACTTTTGATGTCATTGTTTCAAATGTCTCCAATACTGAAGGAGTCAAGGCGGTTAAAATTCCTGTTTGGACCGAAGAAAATGGTCAGGATGATATCAAATGGTACACGGCAACCAAGCAAAGTGATGGAACTTATAAACTAACAGTTGATAAGAAAAATCATAAAAACGGCCAAGGAAAGTACCATGTTCACCTTTATTATGAAAATAATAATGGCGAAATCTATGGAGTGGCTTCCACAACGACCAGTCTACAGCTAACGGGAACGATATCTGCTACAAATGTAAACATGACTGCGGGAACTTTTGATGTTGTCATTCAAAATATTGGCAGTCCGTTTCCAATCAAAGCTGTAAAAGTTCCTATTTGGACAACAGAAAATGGTCAGGACGATATCAAATGGTATACCGCCAATCGTCAGGCAGACGGTTCTTATAAATTGACGGTTGATAAGAAAAATCATAAAAACGGCAGCGGTGAGTACAACCTTCATCTCTACTATGAATTTGAAAATGCACCGATGCAAGGTATCGCATCAACGAAGACAGCCTTATCAACCCCGTCAACAGGAACGGTCAATGTAACCAATTACAATCTGCAAGCAGGCAGTTTTGATGTGGTTGTTTCCAATGTTCAGAGTTCTGCAGCCATCAAGTCAGTCAAGATTCCTGTCTGGACAGAAGAAAACGGTCAGGATGATATCAAATGGTATACCGCCAACCATCAGGCAGATGGCACCTATAAACTGACAGTTCAGAAATCAAATCATAAAAATGGAGTCGGTTTTTATCAGGCTCATGTCTACTACGAGTATAGTGACGGTAAAATCGAAGGGATTACTTCAACTAGAGCTGCTCTCTCGACTCAAGGAACGGTTAAAATTTCCAACCTTGATACACAAAAAGGCAGTTTTGATGTTATTGTATCTGATATTGTGTCACCAAGCACCATCAAAGCCGTAAAAGTTCCGATTTGGACCGAAGAAAACGGCCAGGATGATATTAAATGGTATACAGCAACCAAGCAAAATGATGGTACCTATAAAGTAAACGTTCAAAAAAGTAATCATAAAAATGGAACAGGTGTATACCAAGTTCACCTCTACTACGAGTATGACAACCAGCTGTTAGGCATTGCTTCTACGAGTGCTTCATTAACAACTAAATCTAGCGGGACTGTTTCCGTTAAAAATATAAACAACCAAGCAGGAACATTTGATGTAGTGGTGTCGAATATTACGTCTTCTTCACCGCTTCAGTCTGTTCAAATCCCCGTTTGGACCGAAGAGAACGGCCAGGATGATATTAAGTGGTATACAGCAACCAAACAAAATGACGGGACTTATAAACTAACCGTTGATAAGAAAAATCATAAAAATGGTGCTGGAAATTACCAAATTCATGTGTATTACAAATACACAAATGGGAAGATAGAAGGAATCACATCCACGAAAACGAACTTACCTGAAGCAACTGTTGTCGGAAAGATTACGATTGCCAATCACAATACAGCCGTTGGAACATTTGATGTGATAATCTCAGACATCGTTGCACCAAAGGGGTTGGATACGGTCCAAGTTCCTGTCTGGTCTGAAAAAAATGATCAGGACGATCTTGTTTGGTATACAGCTACGAAACAGGCGAACGGAACCTATAAAGTAACGGTCCAAGCCAGCAATCATAAATATGATACCGGTGCCTATCAAGTTCACACTTACATCAGACAAAAAGATGGCAGCATGACAGGAATCGGCAGCACAAAAACAAATGTAGCGATTACCGAAACCACTCCATCTGCGACGGTTGCAGTGACCAATGTCAACAATACGTATGGCGTCTTTGACGTTGTCGTATCAAATGTTTTTGCACCAAATGGGGTAGATACACTGCAAATACCCGTCTGGGGTGCTACGGATGATAAAAACGATATTCACTGGTATACTGCTGAAAAACAAACAGATGGCACCTATAAAATAACCGTTCGCATTGCAAATCATAAGTATGAGACGGGTGTTTACAACGCTCACGTCTATATTACCAGCGGTGGGACCCGATACGGAGTTGGAACAGCAACTGGTAATGTGACCTACTCTATTAAGTCAGGTCTTGGCTTTATCGATGTGTCGAGTCATAATGGAGCTATTTCCGTGTCTGAATATCGAAACTTGTTGAACCAAGGGGTGACAGGTGTTGTGGTGAAACTGACAGAAGGGACCTATTATACCAATCCAGAAGCCAAGCAACAAATTGCCAATGCGCAAGCAGTTGGATTGAAGGTTTCAGTCTATCACTATTCACATTTTAGTACGACGGCACAAGCGCAAGCAGAGGCTGAGTATTTTGTGGCCGCAGCGAAAAAACTCGGGCTCAAAACCGATACGTTGATGGTCAATGATATTGAGGATGTGGATACGAAGGTTAACTCAATCAATAGCAACATGAAAGCTTGGGAAACGACCATGAAGAGCTTAGGTTATAACAATCTGGTGCACTATTCGATGGCAAGCATGGTCGATGTGGGTGGGTTTTCTGGAGCGATTAAGACGTCCAATTTTGGACTAACAAATTTTTGGATTGCGCATTATCCGAAAGCTGGTCTGACCTTTACTCAAGCGAATCAGATGTCCTATTACTCAAATGCTGCGGCTTGGCAATTTTCTTCCACAGGGAAGTTGTTGAGCAATCATGGCTATTTCGATTTGAATATTGACTATACTGGTCGATTTACAAACTAAGAAAAATCTCTCAAGATATTTCCTTGAGAGATTTTCGTTTGTAATAAAAGAAGTAAAGACCGATAAAAATTAGAAGTAACAACAAGAATGCCAGGCCAATCAACAATTTGTGCTCTTCGACGAGGAGGAGGAGATTCCCGCCACTAGCGTATAAGATAGAAAAAGGCAGGGCACCGACCAACATGGCGATGGTACGTTTCTTGTGTGAAAATCCTAACTCTGTCGTGGTGAAATTGGTCAGGACAGTTGGGATAAAGGGCAGGGCATAGGCTAGACAGATCCCTAAGAAAGGATTCTTGATTTTGCTGATCCAGGAGATCAATCGGTCGCGACGTTCAGATCTTTCTGGCTTTTCAATCCTGCTGAGAATGAGGTAGCTGATGGAGTTTCCCAAAACATTTCCCGCAATATTAAGTGGAATAGCAATCCAGATGCCAAATAGGATGCCATTGAAGATACAAAAGATGGCGCTGGACATGCCTGGAATGGCTGTACCAAGGGCTGTCAAGGCCAGCAAGATGAGGAGATTGAGCGCAGTTGGCTGCTGGAAGTGCGCCTTGAGATAGGCGCTATCTTTTTGGCTGTTTAGCAGTTCCTGGATTTGGGGGAAGTAGCGGTAGATGGCCCAGATGAACAGTAGGATGAAGAGGATATTCCGTGCCAGACTTAGTTTTTTTCTCATTAACTTCGCAATTTCTTTCGGAGGTCATAGGCGGCTTTGGATGCTTTATAGAGAAGGCCGTTGACTGGAATTTCAAATTCGCCGATGTATTCTTCAATCATAGGGTTGAAATTGGATTTGAACTTGGTCAATCCGTCGTCTAGGCTACCCTCGACCCCACCCATATTAGCCCACTGGATGCCATCACTATAGGCATCTTCGAAGACCTTAGGATAGAGGGAGTACTGCGGATAGAACTTCTTGAAGGCATCATTCATCCCAGCGTAGAGCATCTCCATGGTATCGCCAAAGCGGATGGAGAGGATCCCTGCGATGATGAGCTCATCAGGATACTGGGTGACAAATTCCTCAAACTCAGTGATGTACTTGGTCACCGAGTTTTTCTGCTGGGTCAGCTTGGTCAGGCGTTTCTTTTGGTGTTCTTCTGTTTGGGCTAAATCAGATTCAATCTGTGCAAGCTGCTCTTGGTATTCAGCGAGGCGTTTTGGTAGATTGACCTTTGCCAGATGCAGATAGGCATCGTCTCCGTAGATGTCCATCATCTTTTTGAAATAGTCTTGGTTTCGCAGAGCGACACCTTTACGGTCCTCGGTCAGAGCGACCACGTCCGCAAAAGCTTGGACATCCGAAATATCGCCTCGAGACGTCACCACGCCACGGGTAGTAGCATCCTTCATCAGGCGTTTGGTGTGTTTGGGGAAGGTGGCATTCATATCAGACTGAGTATAGACGTTGGCTTGGAAACGCGGTTGGATACTTTCAGCAATATCCATAGTCCGTCCTGTCCAGACTGCACCAGCATTTTGTAGCATTTGTAATTGTGTTAGAGCAGTCGTATTTTCCTCAACTTCTTCTCCGATATGGTATTGTTTGAGTAGGATGAAGGGGTCAAATTTGATGAAGAGGGCCCGTTTGGTCTTACCGAATTTTTTGAGCGAAGTGATGACAAACTGGACCAACTCTTGGTCGCTGTAGTCCATGATCGGACCGCGAGGAACATAGAGCATGGTCAGACCAAGTGGTAGCTGCTTGATGAGGACGAGGGCTGAAGCGACTTGCTGGTCATCTTTGTAAAAGCCAATCAGTTCGCTCCCCCAATTATCCTTGATTTTTGCCCAGTTACTGCTTTGAAGCAAATTGGTTTGGTTGGAATTTTTGACAAATTCGTCGTGTGCTTGGGCAGTAATACCCACTTTATATGTATACATTTATTTCAATACCCACTCTCTAATCGCATAGGCCACTCCATCCTCATCGTTGGATTTGGTAATAGAGCGGCTGATGGTTTTGATGCTCTCTCTGGCGTTTGCCATGGCAACGGGGTGGCCGACGACTTCTAGCATGGTGCGGTCATTTTCCTCATCGCCGATAGCCATGGTCTCCGCTATATCAATACCTAAATGCGCAGCCAATTGCTTGATGGCATTGCCCTTGCTCGCCGTTTTCGGACAAACTTCCAGATAGAAGGCTGCTGATTTTGCAATGTTAAAACGCTCCATAAAAGATGCTGGAATTTGTGGGATAATGGTATCCAGATATTCAGGTTCGTCCACCATCATGGTCTTGACGATAGAAACTTCTGTCATCTCCTCTGGTGTTCGGTAGAAGAGGGCAGAATCCACTAGGCGCGCCTCGTAGAGCGTGTACTTGCCGATGTTGCGGTTAGCCGTAAACATGCCTTCTTTTGAGGAAGCGTGCATGGGCACCTGAAGTTTGCGGGCCAAGAGCTCAATGTCTAGGTAGTCTTCATAGGAAAGGGTTTCAGCAACCACTTCCTGCCCTGTTGCCACATCCTGGACCAGACCTCCGTTGAAGGTGACGACGTAATCTCCCTGGTCTGTCAAGTTTAGCTCGGACAAAATGGTTTTGACACCCGAAATGGGCCGACCAGTCGTGATGACGATTTTAACGCCAGCTTTTTTGGCATCCTGTATAGCTTCGTAGACTGCTGGGGTGATTTGACTTTTGTTATTTAAAAGAGTGCCATCAATATCGATAGCGACGAGTTTAATGCTCATGTGTTACTCCGATTGTAAAATGGTCGTTGACAATGTAGTTTGTAAATTCTTGATTGAGTTGGTTGAAAATACCTGTGTTTTCCAACATTTCTTTTGGGAAATAGAAGCGGCTATCTCCGTGTACAGTCCCAGAGAGAGATGCCACTACTGGAGATAGCTGAGATAGCTCGACTAGGCTACCATCCTTGCGCATGATTTCAATCTGAGTCCGTTTTTTCTCGGCATCTGGACGGTAGATGTCGTACGGCAGGTCGAAATTGTGATGAATAGCCGTATAATATTCTGGGTCAAATCCAACTTCAGCCACAATTTTTTCGAGTATTTCTAAGTCTGCTTCGTTTTCTGCCGCAAAGGTCATGGATTTGAAGACTTTGCGATTGACGTAGCGCTTAGCGAGATCTGACAGTGTATTGTCTGGTCCGTCAATCCAAGCCTGAAAATAGGTATTCATGACGCCGTCATCCAAGGCCAGATAGTCTTCTAAGCTAAAATGGTGCTCAAAGAATGGAATGAGCCGCGGAGATGTCATTCGAAAGAAATTCTTCTCTGCACGATAGAGCATTTTAGCTCGTTTGAGCAGATTTTGTAGCAGGACTTCCATAGAGCGACTAGCCGGGTGGAAGTAGACCTGCATGTACATCTGGTAGCGACTGAGAACGTAGTCTTCAACGGCGTGCATGCCTGACTCTTTAAAGGCAATCCCATTTTCTATCGGGCGAATGACCCGCAAAATCCGTGTCAGGTCAAACTGGCCATAATTGGTCCCCGTAAAGTAGGAATCACGCAGGAGGTAGTCCATCCGGTCCGCATCAATTTGGCTAGAAATCAGCTGGACGACTTGTTTGTTTGGATAGGTGTGGTTGATGACACTGGCCACTTTTTCGGGGAAATCAGGCGCGACCGAAAGGAGAACAGCATTGATCTCTGTGTCAGAATCCGTGATGATAGCGCGTGTCATTTCTTCGTGATCAGTGTCAAAAAGGCGCTCAAAAGTATGCGAATAAGCACCGTGTCCTACATCATGCAGGAGCGCGGCTGCCATCGTTACCAAAGACTCAGCAGGCTCCCAGAGTTCGGGATATTCTTGCTCGAATTTCTGCGTCATCTGGCGGGCAATCTCATAGACTCCCAGACAGTGAGAAAAGCGGCTGTGCTCCCCACCGTGGAAGGTATAGGATGTCGTCCCCAGCTGCTTGATACGGCGCAGGCGCTGAAATTCCTTGGTATTGATTAAATTGTAGATCAACTCATGAACAACGTGTACATAGTTGTGAACAGGGTCACGAAATACTTTTTCAATCATTCTTTCATTATACCAAATTGCCATTTAGATTGCTCGTTAGAGCGTGAGATTATGCTTGTCTTTTAGTTTACGAAACGACTGCTTTTGTCTATAATGATAGATGACTTTCTAGAAATGAGGCTAAGAATGAAGATTGTTCTGAAAAATGAAATTGACTTGAATGGCGAAATCGAGCTGGTCCACCAGACCTACCCCGTCGAGGTCATGGAAAAAAATGGCCAGCTCTATCTCCTTTACCAAAATGAGGAAAAAGAAAAGGTCATCATCAAATGTGCGGATGAGGAGCTGACCATGACGCGCTACTCGTCCCCCAAGTCGGTTATGCGCTTTACGCGGGAGGATGAGGCTGTTGTCATTTTGCCGACGCCAGTCGGAGTGCAGCATTTCGCGACCAAGACCCACCATTATTCACTGGATCAAGAGGCGCAAAAGCTGCAATTGCGTTACGACTTGAAGCAGTTGGATGGCGATGCTGTTTTTGCCTCCTATCGGATGGAGATTTCTTGGGGGAGTGATTCAAAATAGAACACTTATTGTATATTTCCGAAAAATAAATTCAAAAACAAGAAAACGTCTCTAAATGGAACGTTTTTTTGTTTAGGATGTATTATCAATTTTACAAAAAGATATTATGATAGATGTGTAAAGCGCTTACGCAGTAAAAAATAATTAGGAGATTCTTATGACTTTACAAATGGTATTAGCACTAGGAATATTGGTTCTTATGATTGTCATGATCATGTCAGACAAATTTGCCTTTGGTGCCCCTCCCCTCTTTGCCTGTCTTTTGCTCGTCTTGACTGGGCTCTCTACTCCGCAGGAAGCTTTTGCAGGCTTTATCAATTCTAGCGTGATCATGGTTGCGGGATTTATGGTTGTTATGGCGGCCTTGATGAAGACGTCTTTCATCGCTAGAGTACAGACGACCATGATTAATTTGGTAAACCGTGGTGGCTACAAGAGCTATGTTCTCTTGCTCATCGTTGTCATGCTGGGGGCAAGCCTTGCTGGTATGGGATCAACTGGTTATTATGTCTTGATTTTGTCATTGGTATCGACGATTCCTTACAACAAAAACATGCCAACTTCAAAAC
>CAUTON010000056.1:0-9399 GCA_963539895.1 uncultured Streptococcus sp.
AGTTGATGGCATTGTATCGTACAGAAGAGTAGCCAATCACTTTTCCTTTCGTATGCCCTGTACAGTTTCGGTCATCACAGAAACGATTAAAAACCAGAAAATCCTCTATAATAAATGTGAAAACAGCAAAGAAGAATGCCTGCAATCCTCAGAAGACATTCCAATTCATCTCATAATCTCCTATGGTTCTGATTTAAGCCATTATGGCAAAATCTTCCTAATTTATCTATTTTTCAATTATACAGTTGACATGTATAGTTGGATGATATATAATATAAAGTACAAGTATACAGTTTAACTTTATATAAGGAGAAGACATGAAAAGAAATCAATATCTTCCATTGACAGAAACTACCTACTACATCCTACTGGCTTTATTAGAGCCCGCTCACGGCTATATCGTCATGCAAAAGGTAGAGGAGATGAGTGACGGGGATGTCCGCATTGCTGCAGGAACCATGTACGGTGCCATTGAAAACCTGCTCAATTTGAATTGGATTTGTTCCGTTCCAACTTCTGATAAAAGGCGTAAAGTCTATCAAATCACTCCAGCCGGGCTTGAAATGGTCGAGCTAGAAACAAAGCGCATTCGTCAACTCAGTAAGCTCGCTGAGTCACTTCATTTCTAAAGGAGGTCACTATGAAAAAACACAAAGTTTTCACCAGTCTGAAAGAGGAAGAAGAATGGATCAACCAAATCCAATCACAGGGGTATCAATTGGTCAAGGTCAATCCTTGGCTAGCTTCTTACCACTTTGAAAAATGCGATACCACACCTAAACTGGTACGCTTAGACTTTCATGAACACATCTCAAAATCAGATTATCCAAACTATCTAACACTCTTTAGTGATAGCGGTTGGACCTGCATTCCGGGAAGCATGCGAAATGGAACGCATTACTTCCAGCAGACTTCACAGGGAGCTGGTCTTGATATCGAAATTTTTTCAGATATAGCATCCAGAAAAGCTTTCTACCAGCGCTACCAAAATTTTGCTAATACGTATTTTATCATCTTTATTGCCTTGTTTTTCCTTTATTATCAAACAGGACTTCGTCAGGGATATCATATATGGCAGCCAAAATCCTGGTACCTGACGCCTGGTTTATGGGAAAGACAGGGAGGTTCTTTCTGGTTTGGCTTTTTATTTGAAACACCATTTGCTTTACTCAGAAGCGGAATCATCTCCTTATTGTTCCTCGCTCTAGCTATTTACTATCTCCAAATAGCACAAAAAGTCAAGAAGGAACTAAAACAGATTGAATCAGATTAAGTGCTATCTTACCACGACTCTTAGAAGGCTGAAAAAAGCTGTCTAAGAGTTTTTTTGAGATAAAAAATGAAGAAGGCTACCTTAACAACCTTCTTCAATCCAGATGATTTATCTTATAATTCTACCTTGGCAACCAGGCTGTCTTTCGTGACTTGACCGAGGTTTTCAAGGGTAACAGATTTGATTTCTGCTGTATTTGTAAAGGCTACAACTATAGTTGTTTCACGTTCTGCTGACTTGATAGCTTCAAGATCCGCTACTAAGATAAGTTCTCCAGCCTGCACCTGTTGTCCATCTGCAACCTTAGCTGAGAACGGAGCGCCATTCAGAGCAACTGTATCCAAACCAACGTGTACCAGAACTTCCAAACCTTTGTCTGAAAGGATGCCAATAGCATGTTTGGTTGGAAAGACACTGGTCACCACACCTGAAACAGGTGAGTAAATATTGCCGTCAGCTGGTTCAATAGCATAGCCATCTCCCATCATTTTTTGTGAGAAGACTGGATCTTTAACCTCTGTAATCGAAATAGCTTGACCGGCTGCAACTGCTCTCACTTCTTCTGTCACACCTTGAAAACGTGTTTTTTCCACTGAAACAGCAGCTTGGTTTGGAGCTGTTTTAGGGATTTCGACACCGGATTCCAGAAGGTCCTGAATGTCTGATTTGAGAACATCTGCTTTTGGTCCGTAAACAGCCTGTACACCAGAGTCTTTCAAAATCAGGCCCATTGCCCCTGCCTGTTTCCAAGCCGCCTCGTCACCAACTTTTGCCAAATCATTGACACTGATACGCAGTCGGGTCATGCAGGCATCCACATCCGTAATATTTTCACGTCCGCCAAGAAGATTGATGATTTGTACCACTTGTGAATTAGCATCCGCAACACCTGCTTCACCTGCTGGTGCTGAATCAATGGTTTCTGTATCGTAGTTACCGTTGCGACCTGCTGTTGCTAGGTTAAATTTCTTAATCATGAAATCAGCAATGAAGTACATACCCACTGCAAAGAGGGCTGATACCCAGATGAAGTTCACAACATCCATTCCGATACCGGCTTTAATCGCCATTGGTGTCCGTGTCAAGAATTCAATATTACCAAATGAGTGCATACGAAGGTTGACAAAGTCTGCCATCGCAAAGGCTGCTCCTTGTACAAAAGCGTAAACAATATAGAGCGGCATTGCTGCAAACATAAACATAAATTCAATTGGTTCCGTAACCCCTGTCAAGAAAACAGCCAAAGCTGATGAAAGAAACATCCCTTTGTATTTTTTCTTTTTGTCTGGATCAACATTGCGGTACATAGCATAAGTCAAGCCCATCAAAATACCGCTTGAGCCAATCATTTGGCCGACCTTGAAGCGAGCAGGTGTGATACTGCTTAACAATTCGTTATACTGAGTCATATTTCCAGCATCTTTTAGATTAATCAGGTCTGTAATCCAAGCCAACCAAAGAGGATCCTGTCCAAATACCTGGCTGCCTGCCTGAGAACCTGTCAAGATGTCATAGGTTCCGCCAAGTGATGTATAGTTCATCGGAATGGTCAACATGTGGTGAAGCCCAAACGGCAAGAGGAGACGCTCTAACGTACCGTAAACAAAAGGTGCCAAAACCGGTGCTGTATCTTGTGATGTAGCAATCCACTTACCAAAGCTGTTGATACCTGTTTGCACAACTGGCCAGAAAACTGCTAAAACAAGCGCCACCAAAACGGAACGAAGAATAACCACAAAGGGGACAAACCGTTTCCCGTTAAAGAAAGTCAGAACATCAGGCAATTTGCGGTAGTTGTAGTAAGAATTGAAGGCTGTTGCACCGACAAAACCTGCGATAATCCCAACAAAGACACCCATGTTCAGAGCCGGCTGACCAAGGATATTGACAAAATAGCCAGAAACCGGAATCTGTGTTCCGAAAACTGTGCTGACAGTTGCTTCAGAATCAGCCAGCATATCGGTGGTTACACCAAAAAAATTACCAGTAATCAGGTTAATCAAGATAAATGCAAGACCAGCTGAGAAAGCCCCTCCTGCACGCTCCTTAGCCCAGCTGCCACCGATAGCCAAGGCAAAGAGCAAGTGAAGATTATTGATAATCCCCCAACCGATTTGAGCGATGATATTCCCAATACGAATCAAGAGCTCTGATTCAGGACTGATTAAGGGAATGGAGTTTCCGATAGAAACCATGAGACCTGCTGCAGGCATAACTGCAATCACGACCATCAAACACTTACCGAATTTTTGCCAAAATTCGAAACTAAGAAATTTTTTCATGTTTTTCTCCTAAATTTTTTTTGGCCTTCCAAGCCTTTTTTTATAAACCAATTATCACTTCCACGCCGAAGTGGTCTGAAATAACAGCGCGATTTTGTCCATTGAAAATGACGCGACTGGAGAGGACTGGTACCTTCTGATTGAAGAAAATATAGTCCAATCGTTTTTCTTTACTATGACCAGCCCAGCCATCAATAGCCTTTTGGGCAGTGATGCCTCCGTCTTTTTCATTTGCCAAATCGTAAGAATCATATAATCCCAAGCTCTTGATTGCTTCGTAAGCCTCCCGGTCTGAAATAGCATCTGTATTAAAGTCCCCCATGAGAATTTTAAATCGTCTATTGCCCGTGCGCTCAACAATCGTTCGAATATTATCAAGCTGGTCCTCCTCTTCACTCCCTGGTAGGTTGATATGACAGGAATACAGGTCTATCAGCTGGTCTTGGTAGAAGACTGTTAGCCCCATAATTTTTCGAGACAGGATGGAATCAATGGACTGATTCTGACTACAATAAAACGGATCCACCTCATAAACTGGCAGTTTAGTTAGAAAAGCGATCCCTTCTTCGTATTTATCGTAGCCGATATGTGAGTGGCTCCAGTGATACGAGTAATCAACTTGTCCCAAGGCTCTTAATTTTTCTAATAGGATTAGACCATAATTATCTGCCTTCAAGTCTTTCGTTACAAAATCAGCAGTTATGAGCTGATTGACCTCTTGAAGAGCGATGACGTCGTAAGCCTTTTCGGCTATTGTTTTGGCTAAAATATCCAGTTTTTCATCCTGCTTTTCTTCTAACCAGGCGTGGACATTAATTGTTAGTAATTTCATTGCTCCCCCTTCCTCTGAAAATGCGTAACCGTTTTCTTTATAGAGATAGTATAACGTAACCGTTTGCATTAGTCAATAACTTTTCCGTAAAATTTTAAAATTTTACGTAAATGTTGTGTATTTCGCTAGATAAAATAGATGTATTGTCCTTTTCTAGCTTTTTTATGATACACTATGGATAGAAAGACGGAAAATTATGAGTAAGTATAAGAAAGTTTATCAAGATATTAAGAAAAAAATCGAGGAGCAGGTTTGGTCAACTGGGCAAGCCTTACCAACCGAAAACGAATTGATGGAAGTGTATTCCTATTCCAAGGATACCATTCGCAAGGCTTTGTCCCTTCTCGAAATGGATGGCTACATTCAAAAAAAACAGGGAAAATCTTCTATTGTTATCGAACACGGTTTGATGAAAGACCAGTATCTTTCTGAAATTAAGACAGCTGGCGAATTGAACAAACGTTCTCAACACCAGATTCAGACAGAGTTAACATCGCTCTATATCGTCCAAGGTCAAGAAGACTTAATGTCTACTTTTGAGGTTGATGATAAGGTGGATTTCTATCGAGTGAGTCGGGTACGAACGATTGACAGTGAGCGTTTGGAATATGACATTTCCTATTTTGACCGCAGGGTTGTCCCATATCTCAGCAAGGAGATTGCTGAAAGCTCTATTTACCGCTACCTAGAACAGGACCTGGGGCTGCAGATTTCCCATTCCAGACGGGAAATTACCTTTCGCTATGCTACCGATGAGGAAAAAATGCTGCTGGATCTGGCCGACTATGATATGGTCGTTTCAGTGACCAGTACAACCTATCTGGCTGATGGGCGGCCATTTCAGTACGGTACTATCACCTACCGACCAGACAAGGTGAGCTTCATCTCTATGGCCAAACGCTAGCCAGTCGTCTAAAAAGATTCGCCTTACAGAGTCCATTTCTTTATAACCTTTTACTGGTATCCTAAACGCAAAAAAAGAATGTCTCCCGTAGAAACATTCTTTTATTTTTTATCATAAGACGCAACCCTTAGTCGTTTAGCTCATTTCCTCGTTGGTAGAGCTTTGTGATTCTGGTCAAGAAAGCTTTATGCTCTTCTGTGAGGTCTTCTGATTTCATCCGCCATTCCCAGTTTCCGCCAATGGTAGACGGCATATTCATCCGACTATCTTCGCCTAGGTCAAGAACATCCTGCATCGTTGCAATAGCTGTGTTGCTGACTGTTGCAAAGAGCATCCGAAGCATGGCTTGGCTGACTTTTTCAATCGGCTTACGATTGCTGTAAGCATCTACATATTCTTGCTGTTCAGAGCTTAAATTGTTGTACCAGCCGTTAACCACTTCATTGTCATGGGTGCCAATGTAAGCAACTGAATTTGGAATACAGCGGTGCGGTGCATCAATGCTCTTACCTGTCACATCAAAGAAGCCGAACTCCAAAATCTTCATCCCTGGATAGCCGCAGTCTGCCAATAACTTACGTGCCTTGGCATCGATATTTCCTAAATCTTCTGCGATAATTAGCAAATCTCCCAAGGTTTCCTTAACGGCCTTAAAGAGGCTGTAGCCTGGACCTGGCTCCCAAGTGCCGACTTTGGCTACTTCTGCTTTACCGTCTACCTGCCAGTAATCAGAGAAGCCTTTAAAGTGGTCTATACGGAGAACATCATACAGCTTAAAGCTTTCATGAATCCGATAAATCCACCAGTTGTAGCCTGTCTTTTCATGTTCAGGCCAATCATAAATCGGGTTGCCCCAGAGCTGACCGTCAGCTGAAAAGTTATCTGCCGGTACCCCTGCCACATAGAGAGGATTGCGCTCGCTGTCAAGTTTGAAAAGCTGAGGCTTGGTCCAAACTTCTACACTGTCTGCTGAGACGTAAATAGGCATATCACCGATAATTTTAATATGGTTTTTATTGGCATATTCTTTCAGCTGTTTCCACTGGTTAAAGAAGAAATACTGAGTGACTTTATAATAATCAATTTGGCTAGCCAATTCCAAACGATATTTATCTAAAGCCTCTTCATTGCGGGCAACAACTTTTTTATCTTCCCACTCCTGCAAGGCCTTGTTGTCAAAAAATTCTTTGATAGCCATGAACTCTGCATAGTCTGTCAGCCAAGAAGAGTTTGCTTTTTCAAATTCTGCAAATGCAACTTTTCGCTTATCATCCTGCAAGAAAGCCTGAACGGCTGTTTCCAAGATTGGACGGCGAACCTTATAAATCAAAGCATAATCTACTTTTTCCGGATTGTCTCCAAAATTGACATTTTCAAAATCTGCCGAAGACAATAAGCCATCCTCTGCCAGTAAATCAAAGTCAATCAAATGAGTATTCCCAGCAATGGCTGAGAAGGATTGGTAGGGTGAATCTCCGTAGCTTGTTGTCGTGAGCGGCAAAATCTGCCAGTAGGTTTGCTTGGTTTCTACCAAGAAATCTACAAAATCATAAGCTGCCTGTCCAAAAGTGCCGATACCAAACTTCCCTGGAAGAGAGGTAATGTGCATCAAAATTCCACTGGTACGATTTGTCATGGGAACGCTTTCCTTTCTGTCAATTACGAATATAGTTTAACGAAAACGTTTGCGCTTGTCAATGCTTTTCCAAAAAATCTTTTAAATTGGGAATCTATACTAGGTATTCTCCTAAAATTAAGCTATAATAGTATAAGAAATATTCCTCGAATGGCTGTCTAAATAGACTAGAAACAGATTTGAATTAGGTTATGAATATGGAAAAGTTTACACATTACCTTCAAAAATTTTCCTTTTTAAAGGTTTATCTAACCCGTCGCAATGCAGAATTTTTGACAGTCGCTGTCATTCTCCTTTGTGCCGTATCGGTCTTTCTCACCCGAATTCCCCAGCAAGAAGCGCTCAGCTTTAATGATGGTGCCATCACCTACAATGGCTACGTCGTCTCCAATAAAATGTCTGGACAAGGCACCCTGAAATTTGAAAACGGAGATAGCTACGTTGGCGAATTTAAAAATGGCACCTTCAACGGTCAAGGGACCTTTACGTCTGCTGCCGGCTGGAAATACGAAGGCGAATTCAAAAACGGGATTGCCCACGGACAAGGAACGCTGACAACCGAAAGCAATATTGTCTACCAAGGAAACTTTAAAGAGGGGATTTATCAAGATGAGAATTAAATGGTTTTCCATCATCCGTATCATCGGACTGTGTTTCGTATTGCTCTATCACTTCTTTATCAAACAATTTCCCGGTGGCTTTGTCGGTGTCGACATCTTCTTCACCTTCTCTGGTTTTCTGATTACTGCGCTCCTGATTGATGAATTTACGCGTAGCCAGAAGATTGACTTAATTGGATTTTACAAAAGGCGTCTCTATCGAATCGTCCCACCATTGGTCCTCATGATTCTGGTAGCTGTGCCGCTAGCGCTCTTAGTCCGCAATGATTTCATCGCTAGCATCGGGACACAGATTGCTGCCACTCTGGGCTTTGTGACCAATTTCTTTGAAATGATGGCGGGTACTTCCTACGAAAATCAATTCAGTCCACATCTTTTTCTCCATACCTGGAGCCTGGCTGTCGAAGTCCACTTCTACATTTTATGGGCTCTGGCTGTCTGGGGATTTGCCAAGATTTCGAAAACGGCTGGACAATTTAGAGGTACTATTTTCCTCACATCTAGCGTCCTCTTTTTGATCAGCTTCTTGACCATGTTTATTTCCAGCTTCTTCGTAGCAGGTTTTTCCACCATTTATTACGCAACCTGGACCCACATTTTCCCATTCTTTCTTGGGGCTGTCCTTGCTAGTTTGACAGGCGTGACCTCCACGACCAAGCTGATTTCTCAGATGAGTAAGAAATGGAATATCAAGCAAACTCTAGCTGTCTTTGGTGCTGGCCTTCTCGTCCTTGTCCTGCTCCTTCTCTTCTTACCATTCAATAGCATCTGGACTTATCTCTTTGGTTTCCTTCTGGCAAGCTTGGCCGCAAGTGTTCTCATTTTCAGCGCACGCATTCTGCACGAGCAGACACCCACTATTGATGAGCCACTCGCTGTGACCTTCCTTGCGGATATCTCCTACAGCGTCTACCTCTTCCACTGGCCACTCTTTATTATCTTTAGCGAGTTGACCAGCACTGGTATTGCCGTTGCCTTGACCTTGATTTTCTCCATCGCACTCTCGACCGCTTCCTTTTATTTCCTTGAGCCTGCCATCGCTGGGAAACAAAGTGGTTTGTTCGGTTTACAGATTGACCTGAAGCCCTACGGGAGATGGATTACCGCTGGCTACGGACTGCTGGCGCTTCTCACCATCGGTATCAGCCTCTTTGCCCCCAAACTCGGCAACTTTGAAAAACAAATGATTGCGGATAACCTCACTCAGGCTGATACCCAGATGTCCTTGACCCGCACCGCTGCTGAAAATTCTCAGGCTACCGACTACAATATCGCAGAAGGCACCATCATCTTAGGGGACTCTGTAACGGTACGAGCAAGTTCAGCTATTCAAGAGCTCCTCCCTCAAGCGCAAATTGATGCAGCTGTCAGCCGTCACTTGGACGAAGTAGTAAATCTAGTCAATCTCTATAATGATAGCAACACATTGCCAGAAAATGTCGTTGTCGCACTGGGAACCAATACAAATGATAACTACGAAGAGATTTTAAATGCTCTTGTAGAGAATTTCCCTAAAGGTCACCACCTGATTTTCGTCACACCTTACGATGGCAACTATGCAAGCGAGTCTGAATCTTTGACCTATCAAATCGGCCAGTATCAAAAGACTCTGGCCAGTCAGTACGACTACATCACCATCGCAGATTGGTGGAACGTCGCCATTACCAATCCAGATATCTGGACAGATACTGACCTTGTCCACTTTAATCTAGAAAGCAACGGCGCGACCCTCTTCGCCCAAAACATCCAAACTGCCCTCGAAGAAGCAGAAGACAAACCTGTAAAAGAATAAAACTGAAAGAGTCTGGGACAAAAGTACTTCCCAGACTCAATTTTTGTAAATTCAACTTAA
>CAUTON010000057.1:0-9398 GCA_963539895.1 uncultured Streptococcus sp.
CCGCATAAACTCAATGTTTATGCGGTTTTTATCACAGCGGAAATATCGTTTTCGTTCTTTTCGATTGTTGGTTAAAATTAAAAATTTGAAAAGTTTGAAGACAAAAGGTAAAGTTGTATGGTATAGTTTGTCTACATTACGAGCAGACGAAAAGTCTGCTTTTCTTGTTTCGAAATATGCTTTTCTTGTTTCGAAATAATTATCGTCAGGGGTCTATTTTTTTGATATAATAGATTGTATTTTGTATATGAAATGAGAATCTTATGAAAGAAAAAATAAAACAGGTTCTTGAGGGGATTGATATCCGTTTTGATGAGCCTTTAAAAAATTATACCTATACCAAAGTTGGTGGAGCTGTAGATTATCTGGTCTTTCCGCGCAACCGCTATGAACTCCTGCGTGTCCTCAATTTTGCCCGTGAACACGATATTGATTGGATGGTATTGGGAAATTCGTCCAATATCATCGTGCGGGATGGTGGCATTCGAGGTTTTGTCATTCGAATGGACAAGCTCAATTCAGTCACGGTTTCTGGCTATACGATTGAAGCAGAGGCGGGAGCCAATCTAATTGAGACGACGCGCGTTGCACTGCATCATTCTCTGACGGGCTTTGAGTTTGCTTGTGGCATTCCAGGTTCTATCGGTGGGGCCGTCTTTATGAATGCTGGTGCCTACGGTGGAGAAATAGCTCATATCTTGGTTTCAGCTCAGGTTTTGACACCTGACGGCCACGTCGAAACCCTTGATAACCGCACTCTGCGTTTTGGCTACCGTTCCTCCATTCTGCAAGAATCAGGTGCCATCGTCCTTTCTGCCAAATTTGCCCTACAACCTGGCAATCACACAACCATTGAACAGGAAATGAATCGCCTTCAACACCTGCGTGAGCTCAAGCAGCCGCTTGAGTATCCATCATGTGGATCGGTTTTCAAACGTCCTGTTGACCATTTTGCGGGACAATTGATCATGGAAGCAAACCTAAAAGGTCACCGCATCGGCGGCGTCGAAGTGTCTAAAAAGCATGCAGGCTTTATGGTCAATATAGCAGACGGGACCGCTCAAGACTACGAAGACTTGATTGCCCATGTGATCGAGACTGTCGAGACGCACTCAGGCATTCGTCTTGACAGAGAAGTGCGCATTATCGGTGATCGGTAAAAATTGGGACAATGTGAGAAGAGTTGGAGAACTTTTCAACTATTTTTGAAAATCCACTCGTTAAGGGGGTGACGCCTATCGTTGCAGACAGGATGGAGGACAAGTTACTTGTCCTAGAGGTAGTAGAGGCCTAACAGAGCCTCAATCTGTAATATATGGAAAAAGAAGGAATTTATGAGAATTGAAAAAACCAATCATTCAATTTGAAAATGTTTCAAAAGTGTATGAGGACAATGGGACGGTTGTTCTTGACAATATCAGTTTTGAACTAGAAGAGGGAAAATTTTACACCCTGCTTGGGGCATCAGGTTCTGGAAAATCAACGATTTTAAATCTGATTGCTGGCCTGATTGACGCAACTAGCGGTGATATTTTTCTTGATGGGAAGCGGATCAATGATGTCCCGACCAATAAACGGGACGTCCATACTGTTTTTCAGTCATACGCCCTTTTCCCCCACATGAACGTCTTTGAAAACGTCGCTTTTCCATTGACTTTGCAAAAAATTGACAGCAAAGAAATCAAGGAACGTGTCGCTGAAGCGCTCAAAATGGTCCGTCTAGAAGGCTACGAAAAACGTTCCATTCAGAAATTGTCTGGTGGTCAACGGCAGCGGGTGGCTATCGCACGCGCCATCATCAACCGCCCTCGTGTGGTCCTCTTGGATGAGCCGCTGTCGGCTCTCGACTTGAAACTACGGACAGAGATGCAGTATGAATTGCGTGAATTGCAACAAGGACTGGGCATCACCTTTGTCTTTGTAACTCACGATCAGGAAGAAGCTCTCGCTATGTCTGACTGGATTTTTGTCATGAATGAAGGTAAAATCGTCCAATCTGGGACGCCTGTCGACATCTATGACGAGCCGATCAATCACTTTGTTGCGGACTTTATCGGTGAATCCAATATCCTCCCTGGCCGTATGATTGAAGACTACCTAGTTGAGTTTAACGGCAAACGTTTCGAAGCGGTCGACGGTGGGATGCGACCAAATGAAGAAGTGGAAATCGTCATCCGTCCTGAAGACCTACAAATCACCCTGCCAGAAGAAGGAAAATTACGAGTCAAAGTCGATACTCAGCTTTTCCGTGGTGTCCATTATGAGATTATCGCCTATGATGCATTAGGCAATGAATGGATGATTCACTCAACTCGTAAAGCCATTGTCGGAGAGGAAATCGGGCTTAATTTCGAACCTGAAGATATCCATATCATGCGTCTCAATGAGACCGAGGAAGAATTCGACGCCCGTATCGAAGAATACGTGGAAACGGAAGAAGTGGAAGATGGCCTGATTCATGCTATCGAGGAGGAAAGAGATGAAGAAAACCTCTAAACTCTTTGCTGTTCCATATGCCCTTTGGATTTTCCTCTTTGTCTTGGCGCCGGTTATTCTCATTGTCTACCAGTCCTTTTTTGACATCAATGGAAATCAGACGCTGGCTAATTATGGCAGTTATTTTTCTTCTCCAAACATGACCTACCTGCGTATGTCCTTTAATTCCATTTTCTATGCTGGGATTATTACGCTGGTTGTTCTCCTAGTTTCCTATCCGACTGCCCTTTTTCTGACGAATCTCAAGCACAAGCAACTCTGGCTCATGCTGATTGTGCTGCCGACCTGGGTCAATCTCTTGCTCAAGGCTTATGCCTTTATCGGGATTATGGGCCAGCACGGGTCTATCAATCAATTCCTCAGCTTTTTTGGAGTCGGCCCACAGGAAATGCTCTTTACCGACTTTTCTTTCATCACGGTTGCGGCTTATATCGAGTTGCCCTTCATGATTTTGCCAATTTTTAACGCCCTGGATGATTTGGATCCGAACCTGATCCATGCCAGCCGGGACTTAGGGGCTAGCAACTGGCAGACCTTTACAAAAGTCATTTTTCCTTTGTCAATGAACGGGGTTAGAAGTGGCGTACAAGCCGTCTTTATCCCTAGTCTCAGTCTTTTCATGTTGACACGTCTCATCGGTGGAAATCGGGTAATCACTCTGGGTACAACCATTGAGCAACATTTCCTCACGACGCAAAACTGGGGCATGGGATCGACCATTGGAGTTGTCCTCATTGTAGTCATGCTTGCCATCATGTGGCTAACCAAGGAAAGGAGACGATCATGAAAAAGTTTGGAACTATTTATCTCGCGATCGTCTTTTTGGTACTCTATCTGCCCATCTTTTATCTGATTTTTTATGCCTTTAATGCAGGCGGAGACATGAACTCTTTTACAGGCTTTACCTTAGAGCATTTTTCTACTATGCTGAGCGATAGCCGTCTCATGCTGATTTTAGCGGATACATTCTTGTTGGCTTTTCTTAGTTCCTTGATTGCTACGATTATTGGGACTTTTGGAGCTATTTACATTTATCAGGCAAAAGATAAATGGCAGAATGCTCTTTTGTCGGTTAACAATATCCTCATGGTCGCACCTGATGTTATGATTGGGGCTAGTTTCCTCATCCTCTTTACCATGATTGGTTTTCAGCTGGGCTTTGTATCAGTTTTGCTGAGTCATATCGCTTTTTCCATTCCGATTGTGGTATTGATGGTCTTGCCGCGGCTTAAGGAAATGAATGACGATATGGTGTCAGCGGCTTATGATTTAGGAGCTAGTCAGCTCCAGATGCTGAGCAAGATTATGCTGCCTTATCTGACTCCAGCCATCATCGCAGGTTACTTCATGGCCTTTACTTACTCGCTGGATGATTTTGCTGTGACCTTCTTTGTCACGGGAAATGGTTATAGTAATCTGTCAGTCGAAATTTATTCGCGAGCGCGGCAAGGAATTTCTCTGGAAATCAATGCCCTGTCAGCTCTGGTCTTCCTCTTTAGCATCCTGCTGGTGGTAGGCTATTACTTTATCACCCGAGAAAGAGAGGAAATCGCATGAAACAATTACGTTCCTTTCTTCTAGGGATTTTAGCCATTATTGTCTTGCTTTTCGTGGTTAGTTCGAGCCTACAGAGTCAATCAAATGCTGGAACGACTGATACCCTAGTCATCTACAACTGGGGCGACTACATTGACCCCGAACTCTTGACTGAATTTACCGAGGAAACAGGCATCAAGGTAGACTACCAGACCTTCGACTCTAACGAAGCCATGTACACCAAAATCAAGCAGGGAGGAACCACCTACGACCTAGCTGTGCCGTCCGAGTACATGATTTCTAAGATGATGGAAGAAGATATGCTCATCAAGCTGGACAAGTCTAAAATTGAAGGCTTAGAAAATATTGACGAGCAGTTTTTAGGCCTGTCCTTTGACCCCAATAACGATTATTCTATCCCATACTTCTGGGGGACGCTGGGCATCGTCTACAATGATACCATGGTGGACAATCCGCCTGAGCAGTGGGAGGATCTTTGGTCTGAGGAGTACCGAGATAGCATTATGCTGATTGATGGAGCCCGTGAAGGAATGGGAATTGGCCTGCAAACTTTGGGCTATAGTCTAAATTCCACAAATGAAGCAGAGCTCAATGAAGCAGCGGAGCTCATGTATCAACTGACGCCCAATATCAAGGCCATTGTCGCTGATGAAATCAAGGGGTATATGATTCAGGATGCTGCTGCTATTGCCGTTTCCTTCTCAGGGGAAGCCAGTGAAATGCTGGATGGCAATGAGCACCTCCACTATGTGGTACCATCTGAAGGATCCAACCTCTGGTTTGATAATATGGTCATCCCTAAGACAGCTAAAAATGTCGATGGGGCCTATGCCTTTATCAACTTTATGCTGGAGCCAGAACATGCTGCCCAGAATGCGGAATACATAGGCTACGCTACACCAAATAAAGTAGCAAAAGAATTGCTCCCTGAAGAAATCACATCAGATGAAGCTTTCTATCCAACTGAAGAAACCATTGCTAATCTGGAAGTTTATGATAATCTGGGTGGCGAATTGCTAGGATTGTACAATGATCTTTACCTGCAGTTCAAAATGTATCGGAAATAAAGATGAAAAGCTGGATTTCCAGCTTTTTTAGAAAGGAGTTCTATGGAAAATCATCAGAAAGAAATGAAATTTATCAGTCAGTCCATCTTAATCTCCCTTTTTCGGGGGATTTTGGTCGGGATTGCGGCTGGGTTGGTGGTTGTCGCCTTTCGATTTGCCATTGAAAAACTTTTCAACTTGGTTACTTGGACCTACGCTCGGGTAGCACAGCAGCCCTTCTATCTGCTAGCGATTCTGGCGTTTTACCTAATTGTCATGCTGGTCAATGCTCGATTCATTACAAAAGAGCCAGATATCAAGGGTTCCGGCATCCCCCAGGTCGAAGCAGAGCTGAAAGGCCTCCTGCATCTTTCTTGGTGGTCGGTCCTCTGGCGGAAATTTGTAGGCGGTGTGCTGCCCATTGCTTCAGGTCTTATGCTAGGGCGAGAGGGACCTTCCATCCAGTTAGGTGCTGTCGCGGGAAAAGGAATTGCCAAGTGGCTCAAGACTAGTCAGATGGAAAAAAGAAGTTTGATTGCAAGCGGAGCAGCAGCTGGACTAGCAGCCGCCTTTAATGCGCCCATTGCGGGGCTTCTCTTTGTGGTAGAAGAAGTCTACCATCACTTTTCACGCTTGGTTTGGGTGACAGCACTAGTCGCCTCCATCACGGCTAATTTCATTTCTCTCAATATTTTTGGACTGACTCCCGTCTTGCAACTGCCAACCAATTTACCAGTTCCCGACCTCGGACATTATTGGTTGTACATTTTACTCGCAATCTTCGTCGGAGGAGCAGGCTGGGTCTACGAATGGGCAGTACTCAATGTCGGGAAAGTCTACCAAAAACTAGGTAAACTATTCCATATTGCACCTGCTTTTTACAGTGGTCTTGCCTTACTAGCCATTCTACCAATTGGTATCTACTTCCCTGAATTGATGGGCGGTGGTCACCATCTGATTTTGGAGCTGCCAGAGATTTTTCCTAGTTTAGGCGTCTTATTGCTATTTCTCTTCATTCGTTTTGTCTGGTCTATGATTTCTTACGGTAGCGGTCTGCCTGGTGGGATTTTCCTGCCCATTTTAACCTTGGGCAGTTTATTGGGCATGTTAGCGGGTCGATTGGCTTTTGATGCTGGATTGATCAGTCAGGCAGAAGCCAGTTTATTTCTTGTCCTCGGCATGACAGGTTTCTTTGCTGCCATCTCAAAAGCACCGCTCACAGCCATGATATTGGTCACAGAAATGGTAGGAGACCTCAGCCAACTAATGGTGATGGGCTTGGTAGCAATTGTGGCCTTCATAGTCATGGATTTACTCAAGGGTGAACCAGTCTACGAGGCCATGCTGGAAAATCTCTTGCCTCACCGAAAAGAAGTGAATACTGATATGACCCTCATCGAGGTCATCGTATCTGAAAAGATTGCAGGGCGGGCTATTAAGCATCTGGATTTACCAGCCCATAGCCTGATTACCTCGCAAATTCATCATGGGAAAAGCCAAATTGTGAATGGAGATAGCGTGCTTCACATGGGGGACCGCCTCTTTGTGGCTGTTCAGACCGAAGACATCGCTGCTATCCGTGAGATGCTATCTGACGTGACTTGATTCTATATCAGGTCTCTTTCTTATGTTATAATGGGGAAAATAATCAAGGAGAACATATGGTTTTATCAAAGAAAAAGGCGCGTCATGTGATTGAAGAAATTATTAAACTCTTTCCAGATGCCAAACCCAGTCTGGATTTTCGAAATGAGTTTGAGCTTCTGGTAGCGGTCATGCTGTCAGCACAGACGACGGATTCTGCGGTCAATAAGGTAACGCCAGCTCTCTTCGAGCGCTTCCCGACACCTGAATCACTGGTCAAATCAACTCCTTCAGAAATCGCACCCTACATCGCCAAACTCGGGCTCTACCGCAACAAGGCCCGCTTTCTACACCAATGCGCCATTCAACTGGTCGAAGACTTCGATGGACAAGTCCCAAGGACACGTGAAGAGTTAGAAAGCCTGGCAGGAGTGGGGCGAAAGACCGCAAATGTCGTTCTGTCGGTTGGTTTCGGGATTCCAGCTTTCGCGGTCGATACCCATGTGACTCGGATTTGCAAACATCACCAAATCGTCAAGCAATCGGCCACCGTCCGTGAAATCGAAGACCGTGTCACGGAAGTCCTCCCAGAGGAACTCTGGCTGCCCGCTCACCTGGCCATGATTTACTTTGGACGGGCTATTTGCCATCCCAAGAATCCAACCTGCCATGAATACCCTCAACTCTATCATTTTGACGATTAGAAAAGCCCAACCTTATTTTCAAAAATAAGGTTATTTTTTGATAGGGAGAGAGCATATCGAGAACGTTTAGATTGTTTCAAATGTCTATTTTAATTAAAATACGAATTATGATAAAATTAAAACAAAATATATTTACAAAAACCGAACAATGTTATATAATAAAATACGGAAGCGTCGGAAAGACGTAGCGATGTGGCTGATAGAATGGCCGCATAGGTAGGTCACTATTTTTAAGGAGCAACCTTATGTTTAACGAAGTGCCCGTCTTTGACTATGAAGATATCCAGCTCATCCCTAATAAATGTATCATTAATAGCCGTTCGGAGGCGGATACGACTGTCACACTTGGCAAGTATGTTTTTAAAATTCCAGTTGTGCCAGCTAATATGCAGACCATTATTGATGAGTCGATTGCGGAGCAGTTAGCGCGGGATGGCTATTTTTACATCATGCACCGCTTTGATGAGGAGGCTCGTAAGCCTTTCATCGCCAAAATGCACAAAGAAGGCTTGATCGCCTCCATTTCTGTCGGTGTCAAGGATTATGAATATGATTTTGTTACTTCTTTGAAAGAAGATGCTCCTGAGTTTATCACCATTGATATTGCCCATGGTCACTCAGATTCTGTGATTCGCATGATTCAGCATATCAAGTCTGAGTTGCCAGAGACCTTTGTCATCGCTGGAAATGTCGGGACGCCAGAAGCTGTCCGTGAGTTGGAAAATGCAGGTGCAGATGCGACAAAAGTCGGCATTGGGCCCGGTAAAGTGTGTATCACTAAGGTCAAAACTGGTTTTGGGACAGGTGGCTGGCAGCTAGCTGCTCTTCGCTGGTGTGCAAAAGCTGCGCGTAAACCGATTATCGCTGATGGTGGCATTCGGACACATGGTGACATTGCCAAGTCTATTCGTTTCGGCGCCAGCATGGTTATGATAGGCTCGCTCTTTGCAGGTCATCTGGAAAGTCCTGGCAAGCTAATCGAAAAAGATGGTCAACAATTTAAAGAATACTACGGCTCGGCATCTGAATACCAAAAAGGCGAGCACAAAAATGTGGAAGGTAAGAAAATCCTCCTGCCCGTCAAAGGAAAACTTTCTGATACTTTGAGAGAGATGCAAGAAGATTTACAGTCGTCCATTTCTTATGCAGGTGGTCGCGATATCGCTAGTTTGAAGCATGTTGATTATGTCATTGTCAAAAATTCTATCTGGAATGGCGACTCCATTTAAAGATAAGGCTTGCTTTTGCAGGCTTTTTTTTACTATAATAGAGGGTAAGAAACAAAGGAGTAGTGACATGAAATTATTAGAAGATCGTATTTTGAAAGACGGACAGGTTTTGGGTGAAAATATTCTTAAAGTGGATTCATTTTTGACTCACCAAGTGGACTATGACTTGATGAAAGAAATGGGAAAAGTCTTCGCAGCAGCCTATAAAGATGCTGGGATTACAAAGGTCGTAACTATTGAAGCCTCTGGTATCGCGCCAGCAGTCTACGCCGCTGAGGCGCTCGGTGTGCCAATGGTTTTTGCTAAAAAACATAAAAACATCACCATGACAGAAGGTATTTTGACTGCTGAAATTTATTCCTTCACCAAGCAAGTGACCAGCACCGTTTCAATCGCCAGCAAGTTTTTGTCGACAGATGACCACGTCCTGATTGTGGACGACTTTTTGGCTAACGGACAGGCTGCTAAAGGTTTGATTGAGATTTTACGTCAAGCTGGCGCGCAAATCGAAGGAGTGGGCATTGTCATCGAGAAATCCTTCCAAGAGGGCCGTAAACTGCTTGAAGATGAAGGCGTGCGCGTGACATCGCTAGCCCGTATCGAAAAATTCCAAGATGGTAGTGTAGTATTTGCTCAGGCAGATGCTTAATGATCTAGCAATGCGCTCATCTAGTTCGCTCAGGGTGTCCAGGCACTCTGGGCTTTTTAGACTGCTGCCCACTCTTTAGGAGGATTTATGAAAGAAACACATTCTACTCGAGAGAAAGTCTGGCTTTTTCTCA
>CAUTON010000058.1:0-9008 GCA_963539895.1 uncultured Streptococcus sp.
TGATAAATTCTCCGTGATTTCATTAGTATACAAGCGTATAATGAAACAGTTAAACTAAAGGAGAAATGATGTATTTAATTCGTAAATTAGGCTGGTTTTTCAAGCTGGAAAAACGGCGCTATATCATTGGAATTCTAGCACTTGCTCTGGTTAGTGTTTTTAATTTGGTTCCGCCTCGGGTTATGGGGGAGATTATCGATAGTATCGCAGATAAGGGCTTGACCAGTCAGGCCTTGCTGCGGGATATTGTTTATCTCGTTTTATCAGGTCTTGCCATGTATGTGCTGCGCTATGTCCGGAGGTCCTATATCCTAGGTACGGCTAATCATCTGGGACGCATCCTGAGAACCAGACTGTTTGAGCATTTTACGCGGATGTCGCCATCATTTTATCAGCGTTACCGAACTGGGGATCTGATGGCGCATGCGACAAATGATGTCAATGCCTTGACCATGATGGCTGGAGCTGGGGTCATGTCGGCAGTTGACGCCTCTATTACAGCCTTGGTGACCCTTGCGACCATGTTTGTTGTCTTGGATTGGCGCTTGACTGTGATTGCTATTATTCCTCTGCCTTTTATGGCTTTGGCGACTAGTAAACTGGGTCGTAAGAATCACGAAGCCTTTAAGGCAGCGCAGGAAGCCTTCTCCAATCTGAACAATGCCGTCCAAGAATCTGTCTCAGGTGTCAAGGTAACCAAGTCCTTTGGCTATCAGGAGGAAGAAGTCGCAGCCTTTGCCCAGACCAATCAAGACGTGTATGAGCGTAATATGACTTCTGCACGCTACAATTCACTCTTTGATCCTCTGACGCTGATTTTTGTTGGCTTTTCTTATGTCTTGTCTTTGATTTTTGGTGGTATCTTCATCACTCGGGGCTAGATGACTATTGGGGAACTGGTGACTTTTATCACCTATCTGGATATGCTGGTTTGGCCCTTGCAGGCTATGGGCTTTCTTTTCAATGTTATCCAAAGGGGCTCTGTTTCTTACGAGCGGATTGATAGCCTGCTGGCGCAGGAATCCGATATCAATGACGGTCCGCAGCCGCTTGAGAGAATAAAAAACGGTGATTTGGACTACGCGATTGACACCTTTTCTTATTTTTGGCTCCGTGTGGCTCTATCGGAAATTATCCAACCACTTGGTCATGATGACCCGTCGAAAGCTCAGCGATATCAATGTTAAACTGTCTGAATCTATCGAAGGGATGCGGATTATCCAGGCCTTTCGTCAGGAGCAACGCTTGATTGGCGAATTTGAGGATATCAATCAGGAGCATCTGGACTACGCCAACCGCTCCATCAACGTTAATTCGCTCTTTTTGCGGCCAGCCATGTCGCTACTCAAGGTCTTGGCTTATGCGGTGATTTTGACCTATTTCGGTCTGACTTGGCAGACGGCGGGCATCACGGCTGGTCTCATGTATGCCTTTATCCAGTATGTCAACCAGCTCTTTGACCCATTGATTGAGGTGACGCAGAACTTTGCGACCCTCCAGACTTCCATGGTGTCAGCCGAGCGGGTCTTTGCCATGATGGATGAAAAAGAATTTGAGCCTGAGCAGCTGACGACCAGCCCTGCGGAGATAAAATCTGGGGACATTGAGTTTCGCCATGTCAGCTTTTCCTATGATGGCAAGCAGGATGTACTCAAGGACATCTCCTTTACGGTTAAAAGGGGTGAAACCATTGCCTTTGTCGGTCATACTGGCTCTGGCAAGTCTTCCATTATAAATCTCTTCATGCGTTTTTATGAGTTTGACCGTGGCGAGATTTTCATTGATGGGGTCAATATCAAGGACTACAGCCAGAAAGCACTGCGACAAGCCATCGGCTTGGTCTTACAGGACCCTTTTCTCTATCATGGGACCATCGAGAGCAATATCCGCATGTATCAGGACCAACTGAGCCGTGAAGAAGTGGTGGCAGCAGCTGAGTTTGTGGACGCGGTTGACTTTATCTGCCAGCTACCACAAGGTTATGATCAGCCTGTGACCGAGCGAGGGTCTACCTTGTCATCTGGACAGCGTCAGCTGATCGCTTTTGCACGGACAGTGGCAGCCCAGCCTAAGATTCTCATTCTCGACGAAGCGACAGCCCATATTGACTCCGAAACAGAGGAAGTCATCCAGCGCTCGCTGACCAAGATGCGTCAAGGTCGGACAACTATAGCCATCGCCCATAGACTCTCGACCATCCAAGATGCCAATTGTATCTATGTTTTGGATAAAGGTCGGATCATTGAGTCGGGTAGCCATGAGGAATTGCTGGCCCTTGGTGGCACCTACCACAAGATGTACCAGCTTCAGGCGGGGATGATGGAAAACGGAGGTCACTGACCGCCGTATAACTTGCTTTTCTTCTGGTGAGGATAGCAGTTCCTCTATTGATAGCAAATAACCAGTCTCTGATTCCGTACAGGGACTGGTTATTTTGTGTATTGAGCCAAATGTTCTGAACATTTGCCCCATATACTCGCTCAATAGTGCGTCTGCAGTCATCATTGGGTCTATATACTCGATCAATAGCACGTCTGCAGCCATCATTCGGTCCATATACTCAGTCGATGGCAGGTCTGCAGCCGTCACTCGGTCCATATACTCGGTCGATGGCACATCTGCAGTCATCACTCGGTCCATATACTCAGTCGATGGCAGGTCTGCAGCCATCACTCGGTCCATATACTCGGTCGATGGCACATCTGCAGTCATCATTCGGTCTATATACTCGCTCATTAGTGGTTTTACTGGCAGCAGAAAGGGATTACTGACCGCTTGTCGACCCGTGTCACTCAATTGCTGGTTGGGTATGAGGATGAAGCATGGACTTGCCACCCTATCCGCAATCTAATTTGTTCGTTACTCCAACGGAAAACCTAATTGATTGGATACAATCATCTTCTAACCCCCTTGTTTCCACACTCAATATCTGACAAACCTGCTCAATGACGTTGCTGTCAGTCAAAGTCAGATAAATCTTGTCTTCTATTTGTAGCATGTCGGCAGGCTGGAGGAGTTGTTTGAGGGCTGGGGTCAGTTCGCGCAGAGTGAGTTGGATGACCAATTTATTACGGTTAATCTGGTGGGGCAGTGAGATAGGAAATTTATCCAGTATGGACTGGATGTGACGACTCTGCTGGCTAGCCAGTTCTGTAAGGCCATGCGTGTTGCGGGCAAACATACCGTTGTCAATGTAGAGTGACAGGGCCTTCTGCATGATGAGATTGGTATCGTAGTCAATCAGACTTTTGTGCTGGAGGAAGTCCGCCTTTAGCTGCTTAGGCAAGACCAAGCTACCAATCCGTAGGGCTGGAAAGAGGGTTGGGGTAAAGGATTTAATATAGATGACCTGGCCCGTCATGTCCAAGTAGTGCAAGGGTGGCGTCGCCGTGTCAAAATCAGCCAAATAATCATCCTCTACCAGATAGACCTGGTACTTATTGGCCAGCTGGACCAGCTTTTTCTTTTCCTCCAAGGTGTAGCTGGTGCCAAGTGGATTATGAAGTCTTGGAATAGTGTAGAAAAACTTGATTGTCCCTGTTTGAAAAATCGTCTCCAACTGGTCGAAATCAATCCCCGAAAGGCTCCTTTCAATGGTCTGGTAGGGAAGGTCTAATTCTTCCACCAAACGCTCCATTCGATGATAAGTCGGCCGCTCAAGTAGGATATCGGTCCGCCCATCTGGAAAGTTCATCTGGGTCAGGATGTAGAGGGCCTGCTGGCTACCTGCTGTGATGACGATATCTTCCTTCTTGCAGTAGACAAAGTAGTCCGCTAAAAGCCTCACCATAGAGGTGATGAGCTCGTCGAGACCTGCTTGCTGATGGTAGTAGTTGAAGAGGTAATTTTCCCGCCCCACTAAGCTCTCCGTCAAGCAAGTGCGGAAATCTTCATAGGGAAGACGGGCAAAATCTGCTGGGTTGAGACTGGCTGTGGTCTCCTGAAAGGCCTTGTCTTCCAGGATATAGTAGCCAGACTTCTCAACTGCATAGATGAGGTGCTGGTATTTGAGCTCCAGCATGGCTTTTTGCACGGTATCCTTGCTACAGTGGAAATCCTGACTGAGCTTGCGGATGGAAGGGAGTTTTTCTCCCCGCTTATAGCGGCCATCTTCGATGCCTTGACGGATGCTGGTTACGATTTTCTGGTATTTACTCGTCATATCTGTCCCCTTACAGATGAGATTTGTCCTTATTGTAACCTATTTGAAAATGGATTACAATCATTTTATTGATATTGAAAAGGAGATGACTAGATGATTGCGCCCAATCGATTGATTTTAGCTAACGACTTGCCCGGTCTGGGGAAAGTTGCCCTATCCGCTAGTCTCCCGCTCTTGGCTGCTTGTCAAGTTGAAGCAGCAATCCTACCGACGGTCATCTTGTCCTCCCACTCCGGTGGTTTTCCGTCGGTATATGTGGAGGAGTTCGGAGATGGGCTAGGATATTTCTTGCAGCAATGGCAGGAAATCGGGCTGACAGCTCAAGGTCTTGTGACTGGTTATATCAAGTCTCCTGAGACGCTGAAGAAATTGGCTGATTTTGCGATTGGTCAAGACATTCCTCTGATTGTTGACCCCATTATGGGAGACCATGGCAAGCTCTATACAGGCTTTGATACGGCTCATATCCTTGCCATGCGAGAATTTATCTCTACTGCTTGGCTGATTTTACCAAATTTGACCGAGGCAGCTCTCTTAACGCAGTCAGACTTTCTTGAAGAGTATGGCCCAGCAGACATTCTGACTCTCATCGAGGAATTAGCCAGACTGACAGTAGGAGACATCGTTTTGACAGGTGTGTCTTTTGAGACTGACCAGGTTGGCGTGGCTTATTTTAATCGTGCTGAGCAACAAGTCAGCTACTACATGAGTCGCAAGTTCCCACAACATTTCTTTGGGACAGGGGATATGCTGACGACGCTGATTGCGGCTGCTTTTGCAGAAGGTATCGCCTTAAACAAGTCCTTACCAGCAATTCTGACCTTTTTGGATAGAAGCTTAGCCACAACTTTGGAGCTTAAGCGTGATATGCGATATGGTGTCTACTTTGAACCCCACATCCCCTACCTAGCGCAGCTTTTCCAAACGCTGAAAAACGAAAAAGGAGAATCTTATGAGAAATAACAACCTTCGCACCTTGATTACGACCAGCTTGTACGCAGCTTTGATTTACATCAGCATTTCGTTTTTGCGGATTCCAGTCGGTCCGCAGATGGTTCATGTGGGCAATGCCTTGGTCGTGGTGGGAGTCCTGCTCTTTGGGAGCATTCAGGGTGCCATTGCAGCATCTCTCGGGCTCTTTATCTTTGATGTCCTATCTGGCTATGCCTCTGTGGCCTGGATCACGGTACTGGAGTCCCTCGTTGTCTGCTTGTGGCTCCATGTCTTTTTTGAAAAAATCTTGAAGCGTGATGACAGTTTGAAAAATGTCTTCTTGGCAGGTCTCACAGCAGCCATCTTGAAAGTCATCATCAACATCATCAAGTATAGTATCTATAATGTACTAGCTAGCATGACCTTTGGCAATGCGATTATCGCCGCCGTGGGGCAAGTGTTCGGCTCCTACGGAACAGCCATAGTGACCGTTATCGCCGTTCCAATCCTGTATCCGATATTGAAAGAAATTGTTAAGCGTGTGAAATAATCAAAATATCCCACCTGGCGTCAGGTGGGATATTTCACATCCAAAAGACAATGGCTAGATACTGTAGGGCAGATGCCAGCATGATAAAGAGGTGCCAGATCATATGGAAGTAGGGGCGTTTTTTGGCATAAAAGAGGGCGCCGATGGTGTAGGAGAGGCCGCCTGCCAGCATGAGAGACCAAAAGGCAGGACCAGTCTGCTGCACGATGGCTGGGAGAATGATGACCACCAGCCAGCCCATGATGAGATAGAGAGCCAGACTAAATTTTTCATTGACTTTCTTGGCAAAAATCTTGTAAAGGATGCCAAAGATAGTCGTTCCCCACTGGATGACTAGAATTAGATAACCTAGCCAATTATTCATCAGCGTCAGCACCACAGGCGTGTAGCTGCCCGCAATGGCAATATAAATCATGGAATGGTCGATAATCCGCAAGACATATTTGTGAGTCGAATCATAGGTCATGGAATGATAAATAGTCGAGGACAGAAACATGAGGAAGAGAGAAATCACAAAGATGGACACGCCAACAGCGGAAGTCACTCCTCCATGATTATAAGAGTAGATAGCCGAAATCGGCAGTAGCACCAGCATAGCAGCAGCGCCGACGGCATGGGTTACCGCGTTTGCCACTTCTTCACCGAAGGAGAGCTTGACAGATAATTTTTGGCTAAACTTGAGGGTTTGTGCTTGAGACATGAGTTAACCTCCTATGGACTGGACGATGGCGAGGGTTTCGTGATAGTTTTTCAGCGTTTGACAGACCTTGGTAATGACCGCAGGCGTTTCTTCGCGGCTTTCCCCCTGTAAGCAGGCGACAAATAGGTCGTAGAGCTGACTAGATTCTGTCTCCTCGGAGAAAGCTTCAATCACACGAATAATATCGCTAATCGCAAAGACTGGCTTGCACAATGTCAGGACCATGAGGCGGGCCAGATGATGGCGATTGTATTTTTTCTTGATGGGCTTTGGTAGCATCCCGTGCTTGACATAGTTATTGACCATGGCAGCGGTTAGGCCTTTTTCGTTTTTGGAAAAAGCTGAGCTGGTTTGCTGATTGACATAGAGCAGGACTTGGTCCAGATAGAGATCTAAATCTGGAATTTGGTCCCAAGTTGGTAGGATAATCATTCTCTACTCTCTTTCATCTAGTTTTTATAACTAGATAATAACATTATAAAAAACAAAACACAAGTAAAAACCTAACAAAGCTTTTATGCTACAATAGAAATATGAAAATCTTACTTCCAAATGCCAAGGAACTGAACACCAATCAGGATAACTTACGAGCGCAGCCATTGTCGTCTCCGTCACAGGCCTTGCTAGCTGTTTTATCCCAGATGTCGGTGGCAGAACTTGCTACATTTTACAAAATCAAAGAAGAAAAAGCTGAGCTGGAAGCTGACCGCTGGCAACGTATCTTATCAGGTCAGGCTAAGACCTATCCCGCTTGGACCCTGTATGACGGTCTCATGTACCGCTATATGAAGCGCCGAGACTTGACGGAAGCAGAAGAAATCTACCTGAGAAAGCACGCCTTTATCATGACGGGCTTTTATGGCGCTATCAATGTCTTTGAGCCGCTTGCACCGCACCGTTTGGATTTTCAGGGTAGTCTCAAGGTCGAAGGTGTTGGCCTTAAAAACTTCTGGAGAGCCCAGTACGACCAGCTGGTCGAGAGTGATGAGCTGATTGTGGATCTCTTGTCCTCTGAATTTGAAGCAGTCTTTTCCCCAGCTATCCAAAAGCGCATGACCAAGGTCACTTTTATGGAAGATCGCAGAGGCCAGCTCAAAATCCATTCAACGATTTCGAAGAAGGGTCGTGGTCGTCTCCTGTCTATGATGGCTGAAAATGACGTGACAGATGTGGCAGGAATCAAGTCTCTGACCTTTGACGGATTTTCCTACCGGGATGACCTATCTAGTGAGATGGAATTAGTCTTTGTGCGAGCAGACGAGTGATAAAGAAAAACTATGACCTGATAGGAAATCTATATTGGTCCTACCTCTAATTTTTTGATACACTAAAGTGCTATAAAAGGAGAAATTATGTCTAATAATCTATTAGTGCTACAATCGGATTTCGGTCTGGTTGACGGTGCCGTGTCTGCCATGATTGGGGTGGCTTTGCAAGAGTCGCGTGACCTTGTTGTCCATAATCTGACGCATGATATCACCCCCTATAACATCTTTGAAGGGTCCTATCGCCTTTTTCAAACGGTGGAGTATTGGCCTGCTGGGACCACCTTTGTCTCAGTCGTTGACCCAGGTGTAGGATCTAAGCGCAAGAGTGTGGTGGCCTTGACCGAAAAGGACCAGTACATCGTCACCCCTGACAATGGGACCCTCTCTTTCATCAAGCAGCATGTCGGCATCAAGGCTGTTCGTGAGATTTCTGAGGTCGCCAATCGCCGTGCCAATACCGAATTGTCCTACACCTTCCACGGGCGCGATGTCTATGCCTATACAGGTGCAAAATTGGCTTCTGGTCATATCAGTTTTGAAGAAGTCGGACCAGAATTGTCTGTGGAGGATATCGTTGAAATCCCGACTGTCACAACTGAAATCGGTGCTGACTATGTCAAAGGTGTTGTGGATATCCTCGATGTGCGGTTTGGATCCCTGTGGACGTCCATCACACGAGACGAGTTCTACAGTCTCAATCCAGAATTTAACGACCGCTTTGAAGTCACTATCTTCCACAATGATATGCTGGTCTATCAAAACCAAGTCACCTACGGCAAATCCTTTGCCGATGTCCGTATCGGTCAGCCTCTGATCTATATCAATTCCCTCTACCGTGTGGGATTGGCCATCAACCAAGGGTCATTTGCCAAGGCTTACAATGTCGGTGTCGGACAAAGCTGGCACATCGAAATCAAAAAAATGACCAAATAGATCGAAGGAGAAAACATGAAAAATATTCCAATTAAAACAGTTGTCGCTATCGGTATCGGTGCAGCCCTCTTCGTTGTTATCGGCTTAGTCATCAATATCCCAACCCCTGCTCCAAATACTTCCATTCAGTTACAGTATGCTGTGCAGGCCCTCTTATCCCTCGTTTTTGGTCCCGTTGCAGGCTTTTTGGTCGGCTTTATCGGTCACTTTGTCAAAGATGCTGTTACTTACGGGGCATGGTGGAGCTGGATCATCGCTTCAGGCGTGTTTGGACTGATTATCGGACTTGCCAAATCTCGTTTCCGCATCGAAGATGGGATTTTCACTGGAAAAGATATTGTACTCTTTAATATTATTCAAATTCTTGCGAATATCGTATGTTGGGGTGTAGTGGCGCCTGTCCTTGATATTATCATTTACAATGAACCGATTGAAAAACTCTTTGTCCAAGGTTTGGTTGCT
>CAUTON010000059.1:0-8928 GCA_963539895.1 uncultured Streptococcus sp.
ATTTCCAACCTTGATTGGTAGATGATTGCAGCTTTATGCTGTCTAACTTAATAATTAGTAGAGCGACTACCGTCGCTCCCTATTTCCCACTTCAGTTGGAGATTCTTTGTTTTTGAAAGCTTGTCTGCTTTCAAAAGCTAAAGAATCTATCCAACTGAACCCTCCATTTCATAGCTAATCAAGCGGTTGAGCTCGACGGCGTATTCCATTGGGAGTTCTTTGGTGAACGGTTCGACAAAGCCCATGACGATCATCTCGGTGGCTTCTTGTTCGGAGAGGCCACGGCTCATGAGGTAGTAGAGCTGCTCTTCTGAAATTTTGGATACTTTAGCTTCATGTTCCAAGGCCACTTGGGAATTATGGATTTCATTGAATGGTATCGTGTCGGACTTGGAAATGTCGTCCATGAGGATCGTATCACATTCGATGTGAGAGACAGATTTCTTAGAGTCTTTGTTAAAGGTGACTTGTCCACGGTAGTCGACTTTCCCACCATTGCGGGCAATGGATTTGGAGACGATTGAGGAGGAGGTATGCGGTGCGTTATGAATCATCTTAGCACCCGTATCCTGGTGTTGCCCTGCATTGGCAAAAGCGATAGAAAGCATAGTTCCACGCGCCCCCTCGCCATCCAGCATCACGGATGGGTACTTCATGGTCACTTCAGCACCCAAGTTCCCGTCAATCCACTCAACAGTGGCATTTTTCTTGGCAGTGGCGCGCTTGGTCACCAGATTGTAGACATTGTCCGACCAGTTCTGGATGGTAGAGTAACGCATGTAGCTGCCTTCCAGGGCGAAAATCTCAACGATGGCCGCATGCAGGCTAGCAGTCGAATAGGTCGGCGCCGTACAGCCCTCTACGTAATGAACGCTAGCGCCCTCATCCACGATGATGAGAGTCCGCTCAAACTGGGCAGTCGCTTCGTTGTTCATGCGGAAGTAGGTCTGAAGGGGAATCTCACACTTAACGCCTTTGGGCACGTAGATAAAGGTCCCACCTGACCAGAAGGCCGAGTTAAGGGCAGCAAATTTGTTGTCAGTTGGAGGAACCAACTTAGAAAAATATTGCTTGAAAAGATCAGGGTATTCCTTGAGAGCTGAGTCGGTATCGGTAAAGATGATGCCCAACTTATCATACTCTTCCTTCATATTGTGGTAGACCACTTCTGATTCGTATTGGGCAGAAGCTCCGGCCAAATAAGCCCGCTCCGCCTCTGGAATACCGATACGCTCAAATGTTTCCTTAATTTTCTCAGGCACTTCATCCCATGAACGTGCAGGCTTGTCAGATGGCTTTTGATAGTAGGTAAGATTATCAAAATCAATGCCAGACAAGTCTGGCCCCCACTCTTGCATGGGCATTTTGTTGAAGGCTTCCAGAGACTTGAGACGGAAGTCCAGCATCCACTCAGGCTCCCCTTTGGCTGCGGACATATCACGGACCACCTGCTCGCTGATCCCTTTACCAGTCGAGTAAACCGGCGTCACATCATCGTGGAAACCGTACTTGTATTCGCCGAGATCAATCGGTTTTGGTTCTATTTTTTCGTTTGTTTCAGTCATCATTTTTCCTTTATATCGGTCTATGTCACATGGCTGCGCAGCAATCACTCACTTGCTTCATCTGCACGTTCGATGGATTTTTTAAGAGCATTCCAAGGCAAGGTCGCACATTTAATCCGTTGGGGGAATTTAGAAACTCCTGCCATAAAACTAGCGTCCCCCAAGTCTTTTTGTTTGTCTTCTTTTTCCCCTTGAATCATGCGAGAAAAGGTCTCTGCTAATGCTAAAGCGTCAGCCTTACTTTTTCCGATGACAGCATCGGTCATCATGCTAGATGAGGCTGTTGAAATCGTGCAACCATGTCCATCAAAAGCAATATCTTCAATGGTGTCACCGTCAAACTTAATGGTCAGAGTAATCACATCTCCACAGGTCGGATTGTTGAGCTGCAGGGCTTCAACCCCTTCTAAAACACCGTGATGATGGGGATTTTTCGAGTGATCAGAAACCACCGCCATATAAAGGCTGTCTAGTCTAGAAAGTGCCATTGAAAAACTCCTTGGTTGCTTGAATTGCTTGCACTAATTTATCGCAATCTGCCTTGGTATTGTAAATGTAAAAGCTGGCGCGGACTGCTGAAGAAATGCCTAAATGATTGATCAGTGGCTGAGCACAATGATGACCAGCTCGCACAGCTACGCCTTCATAGTCAAGTGCCGTAGCTACATCATGAGGATGCAAACCGTCCAAATTAAAAGCGATGACACCAGCATGTTGGCTAGGATCTTGCGGTCCATAAACCGTCAATCCTTCAATAGACTGCAGTTTAGGAAGGACATAATTGACAAGTTCTGCCTCGTGGGCATGGATTTCTTCCATCCCAATGGAGTTCAGATAATCCACTGCTGCACCTAGCGCAATCGCACCTGCAATGTTTGGCGTACCTGCCTCAAATTTCCATGGTAATTCTTTCCATGTTGCCTCCTGCTCATAGACAAAATCAATCATCTCTCCGCCAAATTCAATTGGCTCCATAAGGTTGAGGATTTCTTCTTTGCCATAAAGGACACCAATGCCTGTGGGACCCAACATTTTATGACCAGACAGTGTATAGAAATCACAATCTAAATCTTGAACGTCAATGCTCATATGCGGAGCTGACTGAGCACCATCAACCGCCATGTAAGCACCAACTTGATGGGCCAGCTCTGCTATTTCTTTAACAGGATTGATGCAACCTAGTACATTTGAAACATGAGCTAGACTAACAAACTTGGTCTTATCTGTTATCTTAGATGTCACATCTTCCAGATCCAGCTGGCCATCTTTGAGATAGGTATAGACAAGATTGGCTCCTGTTTTTTGACAAGCCCTTTGCCAAGGGATAATGTTGGAATGATGCTCCATGATGGAAATCAAGACTTGGTCATCTGGTTGTAAAATTTGCTCCGCAAACTTAGCCACCCAATTCAATCCCGTCGTCGTTCCTCTTGTAAAAAGGATTTCTTTAGTCGATTTGGCATTGATGAAGCTGCGCAGCTTTTCACGACTGGCTTCGTACTTGGCTGTCGCCCGTTCTGCCAGCGTATGGACACCACGATGAACATTGGCATTATCCTCGTGATAATAGGCATTCAAGACATCCAGCACCGCCTGTGGCTTCTGAGTCGTTGCCGCATTGTCTAGATAAACCAGCGGTTCGTCATTGACAATTTGATTCAAAATCGCAAAATCTTGACGAATTTTATAGACATCTAACATGGGCATCCTTTCTATCATTTTTTCTTAACGCTTATCCAACTTGCTTTCCAGCGTCGCAATCATCTCATCACGGACTTCTTTGACTGGAATTTCGGTAATGACCGCTCCAAGGAAGCCACGAATAACCAGACGTTCTGCTGTTTCCTGGTCAATGCCACGGCTCATCAGGTAATACATATCCTCTGGGTCAACCTGACCGATAGAGGCCGCGTGTCCTGCCGTTACTTCATTTTCATCAATGAGGAGGATTGGGTTGGCGTCACTTCGTGCCTTGTCTGACAGCATCAGCACACGGCTTTCTTGCTGCGCATCTGCTCCCTTGGCTCCTTTGATAATGTGGCCAATACCGTTAAAGGTCAAGGTTCCACGTTCCAAAATAACCCCATGTTGGAGGATATGTCCAACTGAGTTGTTGCCATAATTGGTCACGCGCGTATCAATGCCTTGAACCTGACGGCCAGAAGAGGCAGCAACAACCTTGAGGTTGGCATGGCTTCCACTTCCAATCAAGTCCGAGTCAAAGTCAGCAACAACATTACCTTCATTCATGACACCGATAGCCCAGTCAATGCTGGCATCGTTAGAGAGACGGCCACGGCGGCTCATATAAGTGGTCACAGACTCGCCCAAGCGGTCAATAGCTGCGAATTTGATTTGGCTACCAGAAAGAGCGATGACTTCTACGCAGATATTGGCAGTTGCTTCTGCTCCGCCATTTCCAATGGTCTCAAAACGCTCCAGATAGCTAAACTTAGCGTTTTTGCCAGCGATGATAAGGAGGTGTTTGTTAAAAGGCACAGCACTGTCACTATCTTGGAGGAAAATCCCCTCGATAGCCTGGTCAACCTCGACGTTATCAGGCACATAGAGGACTGCTGCGCTATTAAAATAGGCGTAGTTATAAGCTGCCAGTTTGTCCTCGTCGTAGGCCACAGCTGTCCCAAAGTATGTTTCAATCACTTGAGGAATTTCTTCTAGGGCAGCATGGAAATCAGTGAAGATAACCCCTTTTTCAATCAGCTCCATTGGTAATTGCTCAAGGACCGTTTGTGTACCGACTTGAACCAACTTAGGATTATCACCGAGGGCAACAAAATCAGGAATATTACCAGTGAAATCCGACTCTGTAATCGTCCCATCTCCCAAGTTCCAACGGTGAAATTTGACCCGCTCAATGGTTGGAAGAGGTAACTCTTCCAGTTTTGCAAAAGCTGCTTGACGGCGTTCCTGTAGCCAAGCTGGCTCTGCTTTAGCCTGTGAAAAAGCTAAAATCGTTTCTTTTGTCATAGCTTCTCCTTATTCTACCTCTTCGTGGTATTCAATTCCTAATTCTTCGGCGATTTTTACATAGCCTTCTTGCTCCAGACGGGCAGCAAGCTCTGCTCCACCAGAAAGTACGACACGGCCTTCCATCATGACATGGACCACATCAGGTGTGATGTAGTTGAGCAAGCGCTGGTAGTGAGTGATGATCATGGCACCAAAGCCTTCGCCACGCATTTCATTAACACCTTTAGAGACTACCTTGAGAGCATCGATGTCAAGACCTGAGTCAATCTCATCAAGTAGGGCAAACTTCGGCTCCAGCATGAGAAGTTGCAGGATTTCGTTGCGTTTTTTCTCACCGCCAGAGAAGCCTTCATTGAGGTAACGCTCTGCCATTTCTTCTTTCATGCCCAAAAGTTCCATCTTCTCATCCAGTTTAGTGATGAAGTCGCGGACAGAGATTTTCTCATCATCTTCCTTGCCTGCGTTCATTGCTGCGCGGATAAATTCTGCATTGGTAATGCCTGGGATTTCAGATGGGTATTGCATGGCAAGAAAAAGTCCTAAGCGGGCACGTTCATCCACTTCTAATTCCAAGATGTTTTCGCCATCCAATAGAATTTCACCTTCTGTGACTTCGTAGTTTGGATTTCCCATAATGGCTGCAGAGAGGGTTGACTTCCCTGTTCCGTTTGGTCCCATGATGGCAGCAATTTCACCTGTTTTCAGGGTCAAATTGACACCTTTTAAAATTTCCTTTTCTTCGATAGACACGTGAAGATTTTTAATTTCTAATACAGACATGAGCGCCTCCTTTGTTTTTTCTGATTTTCATTATAGCAAAAAAAGCCCCGTAAGGCTTTTTTTATGATTGTGAGTAGGAAAGAATTTTAGTATTCTGCAGAAAATCAATCTACTCTAAATCAAGATAATCGCTTAATACATATCAATCAACAATTGCTTAAGTTCAGCAATGTATGGTTGACGCGGGTTAGCAGGGGTACATTGGTCATCGTAAGCAAGTGATGCCAATTCGTCCACTTTTTCATCAAAGTGTTTCTTATCAACACCGTTTGCTGATAAGCTTGTTTCAACATCTACAGCCGCCATCAATTTAGCGATACGGTCACACAATGCTTCAACCAATTCTTCATCTGTTTTACCTTTCAAACCAAGGTAGCGAGCGATATCAGCATAATCACGTTGAGCACGGTATTCTTCATAACGAGGGAAGACAGCGCGTTTCACATTACCAGTGACACCATTGTAGCGGATAACATGTTGCATCGCGATAGAGATTGCCAAACCATGAGGAAGCTCGAATTCACCACCAAGTTTGTGTGCCAATGAGTGGTTGATACCCAAGAAAGCGTTGGTGAATGCCATACCAGCGATTGCTGCTGCATAGTGCATGTTTTCTTTAGCAGTTTCACCTTCCAATGTAGGATTCTTAGGATCATAGTTATAAGAAGCTTCTAGGTTCTCAATAACCAACTTGATAGCTTCTAATGACCATGGGCGAGTGAAGTCAGATGCCATAACAGATACATATGATTCAAGAGCGTGTGACAAGGTATCCAAACCAGACAAGGCTGTTGTACGTTTTGGCACAGTCATGACAAACTCTGGATCAACGATAGCCACTTGAGGTGTCAATTCATAGTCAGCCAATGGGTATTTCACGTGGGTGAAGTCGTCTGTGATAACGGCAAATGAAGTAACTTCTGAACCTGTACCTGAAGTTGTTGGGATACAGAAGAGACGTGTTTCAGTTTGATGTTTGAATTTCACGATACGTTTGCGGATATCGATGAATTTTTGTTGCAACTCAGTAAAGAGCTCGCTGACTGCTTCATAGCTATCTAGGAAGCCAGGTTCACGATCGAGTGATACTTCATAGATTAAACGTGCAATTTTAGCTGCGTCCATCGCAGAACCACCACCGATAGCAATAACTGTGTCAGGTTTGAAATCACGCATTTGGCGAGCGATTTCGATTGTTTGACCGAGAGTTGGGTCTGGTTTAATCGCACCGTAGAGAGAAGTTGCGACTTTTTCTTCGCGCAAAGCCAATTGGGCATAAACTGTATCAACAAAGCCAAATTGAACCATACCAGGGTCGGCAACAATAATGGCACGTTTCATTGGCTCATATTCATCTTGCAAGTAAGAAATTGAGTTCTTTTCGTAGTAAATTTTTTCTGGCAAACGAACCCACTGTGGACGATTACGACGTTTCGCAACAGTTTTCACGTTCAAGAGGTCTCCAGTAGATAGATTGTGTGACAATGAATTTTTCCCCCATGATCCTGTTCCAAGAGTTAAGCTGGCTTGCAATGCGTCTGTATAGACGTCACCGATACCACCGACTGAGTCTGGTTGGTTCACCAAGATACGAGATGAATTCAAAGCATCACCGTATTCAGAGATGAATGGGTCAGCTTGTGAACCGATTTGGATAGCACAGTTGTGTCCTGCACCTTGATAATCAAGGAGGGCTGCAACGATGTCAATACCATCTTGACGGTCTTTAGCTTTATAAACTGAAAGGAGTGGAGACAATTTTTCAGAAGAAAGTTTTTCGCCAATGTTTTTCTTGTCCAATTCAAACAACAGCACATCTTTTCCTTCTGGAAGATCAACACCGGCTTGTTCACAAATCCAACGTGCTGGCATACCTGCTACTGGACCATTTACACCGTGATGATCATTGAAGACAAAGTCTTCCAATTTCTTGTAATCTTTTTTAGGTACAAGGTATGCACCCTTGGCTTGCATTTTTTCAAGCCATTCTTTGTAGATTGGTGCTTCGACAACTGCTGAGTTTTCAGTCGCACAAATCATACCGTTATCAAAACGTTTTGAGAGCAACAAGTCTTCGACAGCGCGATCAACATGGGCAGTCGCATCTACAAAGACTGCACCGTTACCAGCACCAACACCCATTGATGGATTTCCTGATTTCAACGCTGCGTTGACCATACCAGGTCCCCCTGTTGCAAGAATGGATGCGATACCTGGGTTTGAAATCAATGCATTTGTCTTAGCGATGGATGGTTCATCAATCCATTGTACGATATCTTTTGGTGCGCCAGCTTTCACTGCTGCATCGTAAAGAATTTGTGCTGCATGCGCTGAACATTTTTTAGCTCCTGGGTGGAATGAAAATACGATGGCATTGCGTGTCTTCAAAGCAACCAAGATTTTAAACATAGTAGTTGAAGTTGGATTCGTTGTTGGAACGATACCAGCCAAAACTCCAAGAGGTGCAGCGATTTGGATGCTACCTGCAACCTTATCCTCGCCAATAATACCTACAGTTTTTTCATTTTTGATACGTTCATACACATACTCTGTCGCGAAGTGATTTTTTGTATCCTTATCTTCGATGACACCACGACCAGTTTCAGCATGCGCTTCTTTGGCCAATACAAGTGAAGCTTCCGAACCAGCCAAAGCCATTGCGGCTACGATTTTATCTACTTGCTCTTGTGTATAAGTAGCGTAAATCTCTTCAGCCTTCAGCGCTTTCTCAACCAAGGTATCGGTATATTGTTTCGCTTCTTCTTCAACAGTCAATGTTGCTGTTTTAGTTTCTTTAGCCATGTGCTATCCTCCAAGGGTTTTGTTTTTAAAATCACGTTTGTGATATTTTTCACTTGTTATTATAAACCCTTTCAAAACACTTGTCAAGCATTTTTTGTGAAAAACTTCACTTTTTTGAAATTTATTTAAAAAGCCCAAAAAAAGCAGGATTGACCATACTAATCACACGTTCCAAGGTATCATGAGAAGGGCAACCCTTGCTTAAATCAACGTATTGACCTAAGAGTTCTTCATTCATCGCAATAAAGTCTTCCATTTCCTTCCAAGTCTCAATACCAGCTAACTGACAAACGAAGACTAGAAATAAAATGGTGGATAAAGGATAGCGGATTTTCCAGGGTTGCCGGGTATCTAATTCATCACTGTGCGCATCAATAGAAACAATAAAATCAATCATCGTAATCACCTCACTTATAGTGTACTACTTTGACTGATTTTGTCATTATGATTTCCGCTTTTTGAAAACATAACTTTCTTCATGCGTTTGGCGTGTTCGAGAAGCACTTTGCACAAATTCTCAAAGTATGATATGATGACCAAGATACTATCTTGGTTATCCTTCTTTAGAAAGAGGTAATCAATGTCAATTTCATATAACCAACGTGGCAAAAAGAACTTATGGACTTATCGTATTTTTGATAAGACAGGAAAACAACTTGCATCAAAAGAAGGATTTAAAACCACAACAGAAGCGAAACAGGAAGCAATTCCACTAGAGAGCAAGCTAATAAGCGGTCTGACGATAGATAAAAATATCTCACTTTACCACCTATGGGAACAATGGTATTAG
>CAUTON010000060.1:0-8537 GCA_963539895.1 uncultured Streptococcus sp.
TAAAATATCAATTTTGAAAGTCAAATCAGAAACAAAAAAACACGCTCATAACTTCTTCAAGCTACACGCATGTTTTAAGAAAGATTTGTTAATCCAAGTAGGTGTCCGATTTGCTATTAAAAAGGGCATAAGATAGTCCCATCAAAACTCCACCGCCAATCCAGTTACCGATAAAAGCAGCTGTCCATTGGCGTAAAATGTTGAGAATCGTAAAGTTCTCAACTGCTCCAGCTACATGGGAGAATTTGATGAGTGAGAAAGAGGCAAAATTTGCCACAACGTGGTCATTGCCGAGATAGACAAACATAAAGACTGCCGCTACTGCTACCATGGTCTTGGTCACATTATCTTTAATCAAAAGGTATTCGATAATAGCTGTATTGACAAAGACGTTGGCTAAGATAGCTTCGATGATGATATGGATGAAATCCTTATGTAGCTTGGTTGATACGACATTGACCATAAAGCTCTCTGCCGTCAAACCTTCAAAAGCGTGTGTCTGGTTAAAAAGTAAGCCCAGAATCACAGCACCGACGATATTAAAGAGGGTACAATAAAGAAGAATCGTGATAGCTTTTCTCCAGGAAATCTTTTTCAGATAAGCTCCTGCGGTCAGGTACATCATATTAGAGGTCGCAAGCTCCGAATGGAGAAAGAGTATAAAAATCAAGCCCCATGCAAAAATGAAAGCGAAAGTAAACGCTCCAAGTGATGGGTGAATAGCGTTCATCTTGTCTGCTGCAATGGCACCTGCTGCCGTGGACATGGTCAAAAAGGCCCCGGCAAAGATTGAACGCAGGGCGTAGAGCCCTTTGGAATCGTCAAAAAGTGCCTCTTTTTTATGCACGGATTCGCTAATTTTTTCTTAGAATACAGAACTTGTTCCTGACATGAATATCTCCTTTTTTGTTTCTCAAAACGTGTCTATTTTATCACTTTTTTGATTAGAATAAAAGGTCTTTTCAAATATTTGTGAAAAAAATTACTTGAATCCGCCTTAGAAATGGGAATGTAAAAACAGCCAAATAATCTAGCTATTCGGTTGATAAATCAAGTTGTCATCCTCGTCTGTGATGACGCCGTTTTGATAGACTCGGTAGAGAGAATTGTCATTTCCCTGAAGTAATTCAAACGGGACAGACTCTGTGCGCCCATAATTGCTCTCCATGGCATTCCAATCTTTATCGCCGAGAATCTCGTTCGCATAATCAATCGTTTTTTGACCACTTTCGAGCGTCACTCCAGTATCAGTACTATCTAGCAGTTGACTGATATCGGTAGATGAAGAGCTAATCGTATCAGTCGTCGAGGAACTGGTGCTGCTTGAATCCGTGGCTGAAGAATTGCTGCTGTCAGAGCTCATAGTTGTACTGGTGGAAGACGAACTTGTACTATTTGTAGTTGAGTTAGACGGATTATTACAAGCTGCAAGGAATCCTGCGGTTAAGAGTAAGGTAACAGTTAGGTAGACGCTTCTTTTCATGCTCATCCTCTTTCTATAGGTCGCGGTGAATCATAAAACCAGTCGCTTGTTTGGTCGCCATAATGGTAATGTCTGAAATCTGTACACGGGCAGGTTGATTGGCAATGTAGAGGGTAATATCAGCGATATCTTCTGCCTGAAGAGCTTCTATCCCTTGATAGACAGTCTCCGCTCGATCTTTGTCTCCATGAAAACGCACCTGACTAAAGTCTGTTTCGACAATCCCAGGTTGGACGGTGGTCACCTTGATATTGGTGTCGATGGTATCAATGCGAATACCATCACTGAGGACCTTGATGGCTGCCTTGGTCGCTGAGTAAACAGCTGCTCCTGCATAGGCGTAGATGCCAGCGGTGGATCCGATATTGATGACATGCCCCTTATTTGTTGCCACCATGCTTGGCAAAATGGTTCGTGTCACATAGAGCAGGCCTTTGATATTGGTATCAATCATGGTCGTCATGTCCAGCACATCATAGTCTTGGAATTTCTCAAGTCCGAGGGCTAGACCGGCATTATTGACCAGAACGTCGATGGATGGAACATCCTCTAAAATTTGTTGGCACTGAGCTAGACAGGTCTCTTGGTCCGTCACGTCAAATGTGTAGGTCCAAACTCTGATACAGTAAGCCGTTTCTAATTCAGCCTGCACTTCTTTTAGTAAATTTTCACGTCGAGCTGTCAGAATGAGATTGTCCCCATTTTTTGCAAAAGCCTGAGCAATGGCTCGGCCAATCCCACTACTAGCTCCAGTAATCATCACATTTCGTGCCATATTCTCACCTCAAAATCAAGATAGGTCTATTATACCACTTTCTGAGATAAAGAAAAAAGACAACTAGGAAACTAGTGTCTTAATCCAATTCATCACCTTCATCACGTAGAGATTGGCATAAACTTGTCGGGAATAATAGATATTGCCGCCGTTAACATAGAGTTTGCCACCATTGAGGAGTGAAATCGGGTGGTAGTATATATAGGTTTCGCCAGTAGTGTTCCCCAAACTTGGTGCCACCACTTCTTCCGAGTATTGTGCTGCTAATTCAATGGTGTTTTTCCCACCATTTTCCGCCACATAAGTGATATAGCTAGGGCCAAAATTGTAGGCCTGTACAGCTGTCCAGTCGTCAACTCCTGCTTCTGCTGCCAAAGTGAGATTTTGACTGAGGTACTCGATACCTTTACGAATACTCTCCTCGCTATCTGTGATGGTATTGGCGTATCCCGTGGCAGACTCGCTGGACTGCATGACGTCGTCACTTTCTCCCTTTGTCTCCGTGTAAATCATAGCTAGGACCAATTCTTCATTTGCGGTAGTGTCGTTTTCTGCCAAGATTTCCTGAACCAGGGGCTGGTAGGTCATGACTTGCTCAACGGCTTTGTACATCTGATAGCCTTGATAAGCTAGAAAAACAAGGACGACAAGGGCAAGCGTTCTTGTTAGTTTTTTCATATTATTTATTTGTGATATCTTCGATATTTTTGATGAGGATGGAGTAGGTGCCATTTTCATTTTGGATGAATTCGACGGACTCTGCATCCTCATAAATAGCGTTTGGCACGATGAGTTCAATGCCGTTTGACAGAGAGAGTTTTTGATTTTCAAATTTTTTGAGCTGGCGGCTGGCATCAATTTCATCAAATTTGACAGGCTCAGGAATGACTTCTTTGAGTTCGTCGACAAAGGTGAGGCGGGCAGTCAGATTATTGTCGAAGAGCTGATCCGCTAGCTTTTGAGGAGAGAGTGCATTGTCCTCTTCCAGGTTGTTGAAGATTGCAGATTTGACCTTAGATTGAAATTGGAAATCATCCTGATGAAAGTTGTCAGCCACCTTCTGAGCAGCTTTCTCCATGGCCTTAATAGACTTTTTAGCAGAAATAGCTGGATTGACCTTGAGGAGATTGTCGGATAGGTAGTTGACAAAGGATCCGTTGTACTTGATCCGCTTTTCAATCAGATGATACTTGTAGGTTGCAAGATTGATAATCAAAGCCTCGTCGGGACTGGATCCTGGCCCAGGTAGATTGTTCTGAGTCAGTTTGAGCGGTTGGTCACTTTCTAGGCCGACATGGGCTAGATTTTCCCGCAGAGCGATTCGCAAAAAGGCAAACTGCTCCACGCCATTTTTCTCAAAACGAATGAAAATCAAATCATTGGTCTTGAGATTTTCTGAGAGGGCAAACTCCTCTTTCCAGAGTTGGGCAAACTTGATAGAGGTTTCCTTGAGATCATCGCTTAGGACATCGAGGAAGGGATTGTCTGCCTGAAATTGACCGGTTTTCGCCTCATCGGAGTAGACTCGCTCCACTTTTTTGCGGAGGTATTCCTCGATTTTAGGAGTGATGACCAGGAGTTGGTCCGCCAGCTGGAGCTCCGTATCATCGGGGCTAAACTGGTGAATGATGGCTTCTTTGATGTAAATATCCATGTTCTTAGTAGAGTGGGTGAGCGCTGGTCAATTGAGCGACTTGTGCACGAACCTCGTCTAGTACCTCCTCTTTATCGTGATTTTCAAGGGCTTTGATGATGAGTTCTGCGACTTGTTGACATTCTGACACCCCAAAACCGCGACTAGTCACCGCTGCTGTTCCGATACGGATACCAGATGTTTTAAACGGTGATAGGGTTTCAAATGGAATAGAGTTCTTGTTGAGGGTGATATTGACCTCGTCCAAGAGGTTTTGGGCTTCTTTTCCGTTTTCAATAACCTTTGTCACATCAACCAGGAAGACATGGTTGTCCGTACCGCCAGAAATGACACGTAAATTTGGATGCGCAGCGAAAACATCTGCCATGGCTTGACAGTTAGTGATGACGTTCTGCGCGTAATCTTTCCATGATGGATCCAAATTTTCTTTGAATGCGACAGCTTTGGCTGCAATAACATGCTCAAGCGGACCGCCCTGCATACCAGGAAAGACGGCAGAGTTGATTTTCTTAGCCAAGTCTTCATCGTTGGTCAAGATAAGACCGCCACGAGGACCACGAAGGGTTTTGTGAGTCGTAGAAGTCGTGATATGTGCGTAAGGGACAGGATTTGGATGGAGATCAGCTGCGACAAGTCCTGCAATGTGGGCCATGTCTACCATGAAATAGGCACCAACAGCGTCTGCAATTTCACGGAACTTTGCAAAGTCAATGGTACGTGAATAAGCTGACGCTCCAGCCACAATCAGTTTTGGCTGCACTGCTTTTGCTTGCTCTAAAATCGCATCGTAATCCAGCATTTCTGTCTCAGGATTCACGGTGTAGCCGACAAAGTTGTAGGTTTTTCCTGAGAAATTGACAGGCGAGCCGTGAGTCAAGTGCCCACCAGCTGCCAAGTCCATGCCCAACACCGTATCACCTGGTTGGATGAGGGCCATGTAGGCTGCTGCATTGGCCTGACTACCAGAGTGAGGTTGGACATTGGCAAATTGTGCGCCAAAAATTTCTTTAGCACGTTCGATCGCTAGATTTTCAACCACATCAACACAGTCTGTACCGCCATAGTAGCGCTTGCCTGGGTAGCCTTCTGCGTATTTATTGGTCAAGACAGAGCCCTGCGCTGCCATGACCGCCTTAGATACCACATTTTCAGAGGCAATCAGCTCGATATTGTTTTGCTGGCGCACTTCTTCTGCTTCCACAGCTGCCCAAAGTTCTGGGTCAAATGCTTTGTAATCTTCCTTGTCAAAAATCATGGTGAACCTCCTAAAGTTCGTTGAATGAGTGTACTATGTACAATAGTTGTAAATAAAATTTGAGCATTAAAAGTTTAACTCTGGCACTTTTTCTAAAAGTTCTTCCTTGGTAATGGCTCCTTGGCGTAAAATGCGGGCGCAATCACCCGACAAGTCCAAAATGGTCGAGTCTTGCCCTGTCAGCGCAGCATCATCTTGATAACCTGACACTTGACCTGCAAAATCAGCAATAATGTCGTCATAGAAAAGTCCGCTAGGTTTGCCAGACAAATTGGCCGAAGGTCCAATCAGAGGCCCTGCTTGCTGAACCAGCTCCAAAGTAACGGGATGATTTGGCACTCGAAAACCGACCGTTGCAAGACCTGAATTAATCCAGACTGGCACCTTGTCATTGGCCTTTAGGATAATGGTCAAAGGTCCCGGTAAAAAGGCATCGTAGAGCTTTTTCAGATAGTGAGGCTGGTCTTTGGAGTAAACCACAACCTCCTCAAACGAAGCGACATTCAGGTTCATGGCCTTATCACGGGGACGGCCTTTGAGTTGGTAAACACGATTGACGGCCGCTTCATCCAGTGCTCTGGCAAAGAGCCCATAGACGGTCTCCGTCGGCAAGACAGCCGATCCGCCATTTTCCAAAATCGACAGGAAATCAGTCATCCAACACCACCATCCGATCTTGTCCAAATTGATCCTTCAAGACACGCACGCGCCTGTTAGGAAAGTGAGTTGCCAAAAGATTTTTCAGCGCATCCCCCTGCTTGTAGCCAATCTCAAAATAGAGCTTGCCTTGCGGTGTCAAATGCTGGCTAGCCTGCTGGATAATCTGGCGGTAGATAGCCAAGCCATCCTCATCTGCAAAAAGGGCCGTGTGGGGCTCGGAGGCTAGTACATTGATCCCAACCTCGTCCTCATCCTCGCGCGAGATATAAGGGGGATTAGACACGATAATATCAAACTTTCCAGTAATCTGGCTGAAAACATCCGATTCCACAAAGGTCATATCTAGCTGATGGTTTTTAGCATTTTCTTGAGCCAAAGCTAGCGCATCTGTTGAAATATCAGAACCGGTCACTTTCCAAGAGGGCTGGCTATGTTTGAGTGAAATGGCTATGGCTCCGCTGCCCGTACCGATGTCGAGAACAGATAGATTCGCTCCGCTATTTTCCGCCAAAATCAAATCTACCAACTCCTCCGTCTCAGGACGGGGAATCAGCACCCGCTCATCCACCGCCAAACGCAGGCCGTGAAAATCCTCATAGCCTAGGATGTACTGGGCAGGCATATGCGACTTGAGTTGCTGAAAAATCTCCTGCAGCAAGCTGTGATCTTCATCTGTCACTTCCGCTCGCAAGAGCATGACGAAGGCAGTCAGGTCTAACCCTTTCTTCTCGCGAAAGACAAAGGACAGAGCCTCAGGCTCCTCACCAACTACCACCAGCTCTTTCTCATAGCTTGAGATGAGTTCTGCGTAAGTCATTATTTATTTAGCTCTTCCAGTTTTTGCGTTTGATCATAGAGGACCAACGCATCTACGACTTCATCCAATTTCCCGGAAAGAATTGTATCCAATTTTTGGAGCGTCAATCCAATACGATGGTCTGTCACGCGGTTTTGCGGGAAGTTATAGGTACGAATACGCTCTGAGCGATCTCCAGTACCGATGGTTGATTTCCGCTCTGCGTCCTGCTCGTCTTGAGCAATTTGTGCAAAATGGTCTGCGACACGGGCACGGATAATCTTCATAGCCTTATCACGGTTTTTCTGCTGAGTACGCTCTTCCTGCATTTCAACCTTGATATTGGTCGGCAAATGGACGATACGGACGGCAGTCGCCACCTTATTGACGTTCTGACCACCAGCACCTGATGCATGATAGATATCCACTCGAAGGTCTTTAGGGTCAATGTCGTATTCTACTTCTTCCACTTCTGGCATGATGAGAACAGTCGCTGTTGAGGTATGAACTCGACCCTGGCTTTCCGTCACAGGGACACGTTGCACACGGTGAGCGCCTGATTCATATTTTAGTTTTGAATAGACAGATTGTCCTGATACCATGGCAACCACTTCCTTGATGCCGCCAACGCCATTGTAAGAAGCCTCCATAACTTCAAAGCGCCAGCCTTGGCCTTCCGCAAATTTTTGGTACATGGTCAAAAGATCACCCGCAAAGAGAGCAGCCTCATCACCACCAGCAGCTCCACGGATTTCCAAGATGATATTCTTATCATCGTTGGGGTCTTTTGGCAAGAGAAGTATTTTAAGTTTTTCTTCGTATTCTTCCTTGGCAGCCTTAGACTCTTTGAGCTCTTCTTTGGCCATTTCTTCCAAATCAGGATCTCCACCAGCATCCTTGATCATCTCTTCAGCGTCAGCGATGTTTTGGATGACTTGCTTATACTCCCGATAGGCTGTAACGGTGTCACGTGTACTTGCTTCTTCTTTGGACAATTCCATAAAACGCTTGGTGTCAGAGACCATATCTGGATCCGACAGGAGCTCTCCTAGTTCTTCATAGCGGTCTTCTACCGCTTGCAACTGGTCATAGATATTCATTTTTTATTTTTACTTCCTATCTTTCTTTTTTCAAATGGCGGATCTTTTAGCCTTGTGGTGGATTGAAATAGTGTTTCCGGCAAACGGAGGTATAACTTTCATTCCCACCAATCTGTACCTGCTCACCATCATAAGTCGGTTTCCCATCTTCCATACGCAGGACCATGGTCGCCTTTTTCTTGCAATAATGGCAAATGGTTTTGATTTCATCAATCTTGTCTGCCAATAGCAAGAAGTGTTTCGAGCCTTCAAACAGTTCATTGCGAAAATCATTTTTCAAACCAAATGCCATCACTGGTATGTCCAATTCATCGACAACGCGTGCCAAATCATACACATTCGCCCGTGTCAAAAATTGACATTCGTCAATCAAGACACAATACGGTTTGGGATGTTGCTGTTCAATGAGCCCGAAAATATCCGTCTCAGCCCCAACAGGAATCGCTTCGCGCTTCATCCCGATGCGACTGGACACATAGCCCAGACCATCCCGCGTGTCCAGACTACTGGTCAGGAGAACCACAGGCTTGCCCTGCTCCTCGTAGTTATAGGCAACTTTCAGAATCTCGATCGACTTCCCCGAATTCATCGTCCCATAACGATAATATAACTGTGCCAAACTGACACCTCCACACTTACAATGTATCTAGACTATTTTACCATAAAGATGGGGAGATGGCATGTGTGATGATAACAATTTAAATCTAAATTAAATTTACGTAACTTTCCAAAGTAAGTTCTAGTTCCTTCTCAAAACTAGAACTTAGAACCTGTATTCACAACATCATAAGGCTCTTAAAATCCGACTAATATG
>CAUTON010000061.1:0-8114 GCA_963539895.1 uncultured Streptococcus sp.
TTATCACCTAAGGAAATATCATAAAATACCTGCCTCAAGCAGAAATCTTCGTCTGCTCACTACACTGTTTATTCGACCGTTACTCCACATGTGTCGACGCTTAAGAGGTGGACTTCGCCATCGAAGTTTTCTTGCTTAATTTTTTCCACAATGGCATGCGCTTTGTCAGTGGCCGCCAAGGTCATGACAGTCGGTCCCGCACCAGATAGATAGGTTGCGTAGGCTCCCATTTCATGACCGATTGCTTTGATTGGATAAAATTCCTGCACCAATTTTTGGCGGAATTGCTCATGAAACATATCGGACTCAATTGCTCTACCCGCTTTAATCAAATCCCCTGCCATCAAGCTAGCCACAGCCACATTGGCGATGGAACTGGCCGCTACCGCTTTTTTGTGGGACATTTGATTAGGTAAAACATTTCGACTATCGCTGGTCCGCAGCTGGTAATTAGGAATAAAGGCGATAAAGTTACATGTTGGAAACTGAGTAACAACGGCTTCTACTTCCCTGTTCACATAGCTAGAAATGACCAAATTTCCAAAAATAGCTGGCGCTACGTTGTCAGGATGACCTTCAATCGTTGTAGCAATTTTCAGCTTTTCGGCGTCTGATAACTCTAGTTTCCCTAGTTGATTAGCTAATTCAATTCCAGCAACGATGACGGAGCTAGAAGAACCCAAGCCGCGGGCTAAGGGGATATCGCTTGTCATCTTGATGCGATGAGGTGTGAGTGTTTTGGACACCTTTAAGGCTGTCTTGATCAGCAAATTATTTTCATCTGTCGGAACAAATTCAAGGTCATGTTCGACAAACCAATCGGCACGTTCTTCAAGGATTTCGATGGTCAGATATTTAGACAAAGCTACGCCAAGCGAATCAAAACCTGGTCCGATATTGGCTGAGGTAGCTGGTACGGTAATTTTCATCTTATTCTCCCAGCACTTTGAATACGTTTTGGACTTGGATATCGTCAGCTGCCTCTAGTTTTGCACTCACATTTTCCAATTGAGTTTTGCTCATTTGGTGCGTGACGATGACGAGACGTGCTTGTTCCCCATCAGAAGCCTGTTGCAGGATTTGCTTGAAGGAAATAGCTTCAGAGTTGAAGATTTCAGCCAAACGAAGCATTTTCCCATTTTGGTCTGGCGTCAGGATAGAGAAATAGTAATCGCTCTTCACATCTGCAGGCGCAGCCAATTGCGTTGGACGAATAAATTCATTGAAGGCTTTGCCGACACTGCCATCTGTAATGCGACGCACGATACGGATGATATCTGCTGTGACAGAAGCCGCTGTCGGTTTTTGGCCAGCACCTGGTCCGTAGTACATAGACTCGCCGATGCCGATGGATTCCACAAAGACAGCATTCATAACGCCGTTCACTGAAGCAAGTGGATGAGATTTTGGCAAGAAGGTTGGGGACACTTCAGCAGAGATGCCAGATGCCGTTTCTTGGATATCACCGACCAACTTGATGACATAGCCCAACTCCTGTGCTACTGCTACATCTTCTGGCGTGATATTGGAGATTCCTTTGTGAGTAACATCGTCAAATTCGATGGTCATCCCAAAGGCAAATTGGCTGAGGATGACAGCTTTATAGGCTGCGTCAATTCCTTCGACGTCATTGGTTGGGTCAGATTCCGCATAACCGAGTTCTTGCGCGGTTTGTAAAGCCTTTTCATAAGTCCAACCTTCATCTACCATCTTGGCCATCATGAAGTTAGAGGTTCCATTCAGGACACCAAGGACACGAGTCACCTTGTCAGAGGCAAGTGAATTGACCAGAGTCCGCAAGATTGGAATACCGCCAGCTACTGCCGCCTCGTAGTAAAGTGCGATATTTTTTTCGCTGGCAATAGCTCGCAATTCCGTACCATGTACAGCAAGCAAGTCTTTGTTGGCTGTTACCACATGTTTACCCGCTTCTAGCGCACGCGTAATGAAGGTCTTGGCTGGCTCGATGCGGCCCATCAGTTCAACAACGATTTGGATGTCGCTATCGCTCAAGATTTCGTCGATATTTGTGACAAAATTGAAATCATTCCCCGCAGCCAAAAGACGTTCTTTTTCAGCATCATCTTTGACCAAGACTTTCGAAATCACAATCTCATCATGCGCTGCTTGTGCAATCTTATCACTATTTTCTTTCAATAAGAATGGGACTCCACTGGCAACCGTACCAAAACCTAACAAGGCTACATTTACTGACATATCTATACCTCTAAATACTTATTTTTAGTATTATACCAAATTTTCAGATAATTTGGTATTATTTTTCTGATATAATGATAATGAATCTAGAAGATGGAAAAAGGAGAGTTTTATGTCTGCAAAACGTAGTTATGCCGCTCGTCGCCGAGGAAAAAGAAGAAAACAACAGAAACGCACACGATTTTGGTTGGTGACCTTGCTAACTCTTATTGCCGCAGTGGGGATTTACTTTGGCATTGGATTGCTCAATGGAAACAAAACAACGTCCAACCAAGCTAGTCAGACCAGTGAGTCGACTGTCTCCTCAACCACTACAACGACCTCTTCCAGCGAAACGACTACAGATGCAGAAGAAATTATCTGGGAAGAGCAGACAGAGCCTGTACAGATTCCGATTCTCATGTACCATGCCATTCATGTCATGGCCGAGGAAGAAGCTGCCAATGCGAATCTAATCGTGGATCCAGCGACATTTGAAAGCCATCTGCAAGCCCTGCAGGACGCTGGCTACTACACTTTATCTCCTGCCGAAGCTTACAAAATCTTGACTGAAAATGTACTCCCACAGGGCAAAAAAGTCGTCTGGTTGACCTTTGATGATAGTTTAGCCGATTTTTATAGTCAAGCCTATCCGATTTTGACCAAATATCAGATGAAAGCGACCAACAACGTCATTACAGGTTTCGTCGAAAATAATACGGCTGGCTATCTGACCGTGGACCAAATGTTAGAAATGAAAGAAAACGGCATGTCCTTTGAATCCCATACGGTTTCTCACCCAGACTTAGAATACAGCACAAGCGACGCCCAAATCTACGAAATGCAGACTTCCAAAGAATTTCTTGATGCGAATTTGTCGCAAGAAACGACCATCATCACCTATCCTTCAGGCCGCTACAATGCAGAAACTGGCTCGATTGCTGAAAGTTTAGGCTACAAACTAGGTTTGACAACCAATGAAGGACTGGCCTCTGCAGCTGATGGACTCTTTACTTTAAACCGGGTACGTATCTTGCCAACTACCACTGCCGACTCACTCCTTGCAACCATTGCAACCGAATAGAACTATGAGATTGGAGAATTTCTTCAATCTTTTTTGTTGCTGTTATGGAAAATTTTTTAGAGATAACAGAAAAAGCCCCCTTTCGGGGGCGAGGGCACTGCCGAGCAGTGAGATAGAAAGGTTCACATAGTCTATCAAGGTCCGCTCCTGCGTGTCAAGTTCTGACTGACCTCCCTCAGCGCAAATGTAGCAAAGCTACAATCGACTCATCGCATAAGCTTATTCTAACAGAATTAGGATTGTTTGTAAATAACGGGCTCTGGAAAAGCAACATCTCGCAGGTGTTTTTCCATCCAAACGGTATCATGCCAGGCTTTAAACTTGTAGCCGACTTTCTTAAATTGACCAATCAATTCGTACCCTCTTTTTTCATGAAAGGCAATGGAGGCATCGTTTGGCACGGAGATGCAGGCCAGGAAATTGAGGACATTTTGAGCTTCTAGCTGTTTTTCCAGCTTATCATAGAGCTTGGTGCCCAGTCCAGCGTGACGGGCTTCCTGCCTGATATAGATGGACAATTCAGCCGTCCAAGCGTAGGCGGATCGCCCGTAGTAGGGATGCGCATAGGCATAGCCAAGGATTTCCCCGTCTTCTTCTGCTACCAGATAAGGAAATTTCTCCTGCACTTCCGCTATCCGATCTTGAAACTCCTCGACAGAAGGAATCTCCGTCTCAAAAGTAATGATGGTATCTGTGATGTAAGGGGTGTAGATGTCTAGGAGCGCTGCTGCGTCTTCTGGTTTTGCGTTACGGATAATCATAAGTTTTTCCTTAGAGATTAAATACATCATTGAGATTTTCAGCCATGGTTGGGTGGGTGAAAATCTGATTTTTGAGGTAGGTATAGGGGATATGGTTGTCCATGGCCATCTTGATGAGGTTGATGAGCTCATGGGAGTTGCTGCCAAGGAGCGTCGCCCCCAGGATTTCTTGGGTCTCGGTGTTGACGACGACCTTGAAAATGCCGCGCAGGTCGCCGTTAACGTGAGCCCGTGGCATGTTGCCAACAGGCAATTCATTGGCCTTGTAGGGCAGTCCCTTTTCAGCGGCTTCTTTTTCGGTCAAGCCGATAAAGGACAGGGGCGGATTGATAAAGAGGCTGTTTGGCACTGCGCCACGTTTGGCGTGATTGTAGTCGCTTGCGCCTGTCAATTTGCCAAAGACGATGCGGAAATCATCCAGCGAAGTATAGGTAAACTGCAGTCCACCGTTGACATCGCCTACGGCATAGACACCTGGCACGGTCGTCTCACAGTAGTCATCGACCTGGACAGCACCACGCTCAGTCAGCTGGATGCCAGTGTTTTCCAGACCCAGCCCTGCTGTGGCAGGCTTACGCCCCATGGCATAGAGCACCGCGTCAAAACTGTAGTCCTGACCACCGGCCGTCACGACCACGTCGTCTCCAACGTTCTTAACTTGCTCGATGGCATTGCCAAGGACAAAGCTGGCGCCATCAGCTTCCAAGTACTCTTTAGCTAGCTTGGCTGCGACCTCCTCATAGCGACTGAGAATGGCTGACGCTGCGTCAAAGACGGTCACCTGGCTGCCCAGACGGCTGTAGAGACTAGCAAATTCCAGCCCGATATTGCCACCACCGATGACTCCGAGGCGAGCAGGCTGCTGGTTCAGCTGTTGGATACCAGTCGAGTCGTAGACCTTGGCGCTGTCAAGCAGTCCTGAAATCGGAAAGGCATTTGAAATGGCACCTGTATTGATGACGATAGTTTCGGCAGTCAGTTTCTCAGTCTCATCGCCCGCTGTCAGTTGGATGACTTTATTAGCGATAAAAGTCGCTTTTGCATTGTAGAGGTCAACGCCAGCACTTGTCAAGACAGCCTCGTTTTTAGCGCGCAGCCTTGTCACCACGGTGTCTTTGTGAGCCATAGCCTCTGCAAAGCTGGCATAGTCATCAGCCATAGTGATGAGGGACTTGGTCGGGATGCAGCCGATGTTGATGCAGGTCCCACCGTACATGCTGGCGTCTTTTTCAATCAGGGCAACGGACTTGCCAAGCCCTGCCATTTTACCAGCCAGGGTCTTACCAGCCTTCCCGAAGCCAATCACAATCAAATCATAGGTTTTCATAAGAAACTCCTTGTGTAGTAGTAAGTCTAGTCTAGCAAGTTTTTGGAGTCTTGTCTGAATTTCGCTACGAAATGATAGAAAAACTAGCAGCCACGATGGTGCTAGTTTACTATAGTCATTTAGGCTTTTACCTGCTCACGCATAGATTTTTTGGCAGTGGTCATCATGAGGCGGATGCGGTTAAGCTGGTTGACTTCTGATGAGCCTGGGTCGTAGTCAATCGGTGCAATGTTAGCGCCTTTGTACTGACGCCGCAACTCTTTGACCATTCCTTTTCTGACGATGTGGTTCGGCAGACAACCAAATGGCTGCAAGCAGACGATGTTTTTGACACCGTTGTTCAAAAGCTCAATCATCTCACCCGTCAAGAACCAACCTTCACCCGTATGATTTCCAATAGAAATGATTTTCGATGCTTCTTCTGCGATTTGGTAAATGGATTCAATCCCTTCAAAGCGTTCCGATTTTTCAAGCGCCTTGTTCATCGGTTGCTCAAGGAGTTTGATGACATCAATCCCAAGTTTGGAGAAGCGTTTGGCTTTTTGGCTCATGTTGAGTTCGTCTGCTTTCCAGATTTGGTTGAATAATGAGTAGTTCATAAAACCAATCAGGTCTGGTACGACTGCCTCGCCATCTTCAGACTCAATAATGCCGACAATGTCGTTGTTGGCAGTTGGTGCATACTTAACCAAAATTTCCCCAACGACACCGACACGCGGTTTACTACCAAAGTCAATACAGTCCAGCGTATCAAATTCCTTGATAATCCGCTTCATGTTGCGATTAAATTCAAAGTAAGAGCCTGTTTTGATATTATGCTTGGCGGCAACCAACCATTTTTCATACAAAGCATTGGCAGAACCAGGGACCGCCTCATAAGGACGGACGCGGTAGAGCACGCGCTCAAAGAGGTCTCCGTAGAGCACACTAATCAAAAGGCGTTTGACAAAGCTGTAGTTGAGGGTGAAACCTGGTGTTTCTTCGGTTCCTTGGTTGCCCATGGAGATAGAGACCACTGGCACCTGCGGGAATCCCGCATCGCGGAGGGCTTTTCTGAGCAGTGGGATATAGTTTGTTGCCCGACAACCGCCACCTGTCTGCGTCATCATGACAGAGGTAGTGTCCAAATCATACTTGCCAGACTGGAGGGCTTCGACCAGCTGACCAATCGAGATGATGGCTGGATAGCAAGCATCGTTGTGAACAAATTTCAGTCCGACATCAACCGCTTTTCGGTCCATAGAAGGCAGGACGACTACATTGTAGCCAGATTCTTTAAATGCTTCTTCAATCAAGCCGTTTTGATGGATAGGCGACAGGACAGGCATGAGAAGCGTATGCCGTTTCTTCATCTCCTTGGTGAAAACAGGATTCTTTTGTTCAAAGACGCTATCAGCCTTGACCGCTTCTTCTGCACTAGCATGCGGTGCTTGGTTGAAGATATGGCCCAGTTTTTCTTTGTTAATCTTGGTATCGCGCTCGGCAACTGCTGCTTTCAAAGAACGCAAGCGGATGCGGATGGCGCCCATATTGCTACCTTCGTCGATTTTAAGGACAGTGTAGAGCTTGTTGCGACCGCGCATGATTTCCTCGACTTGGTCGGTCGTGACAGAATCGAGCCCGCAGCCAAAACTATTGAGCTGGACCAGTTCCAGATTGGGATTTTTAGAGACGACTTTTGCGGCAGCGTAGAGACGGGAATGATAGACCCACTGATTGACCACACGCAAACCGTCCACATCCTCAAGACCAGACACCATGTCTTCAGTCAAGACATGAAAACCTTCTTGCGTGATGATATTGGCAATTCCGTGATTGACTTCAGGGTCCAGATGATAAGGACGACCTGATAGGACGATGGCTTTTTCATTTTTGAGGGCAATAGTTTGCAGCAGCTCGTCTGCCTTGTCTTGCAAATCTTGCTTGAAATCAGCCAGCACTTGAAAACCATGCTCCACTGCCTCGCGGATTTGCGCCTCGTCAATATCGTCATATCCCACAAATGCTTTTGCTAAGGAAAAAACAACCGAATCATGGTCAGCAAGGTTGACGAAAGGTTGGAAATAACGCACTTTACCGTCGCGAATATCGTCCATGTTGTTCTTGATGACTTCCGGATAAGACTGGACGATGGGGCAGTTATAGTGGTTTGGCGCCTTGCGATTTTCTCGTTGCTCGTAGATGACACTAGGATAAAAAATAGCCTCCACCCCGCTATCAATCAAGGCCTGCATATGTCCGTGCACCAGCTTAGCTGGGTAGCAAACTGTGTCTGATGGAATGGTCTCAATCCCTTTTTCAAACAAAGTCTTGTCTGACTTGGGTGAGATTTGCACACTAAAGCCCAAATCGGTCAGCACAGTATGCCAAAGTGGATAATTTTCGTACATATTGAGCACACGAGGGATACCGATAACCCCGTGTGGTGCCTTACGCTTGTTGAGGGTTTTAAAGCGAAAAAGTTTGTTGTATTTGTAGTCGACCAGTTTAGTCTTTTGATTTTTCCGATCGAATTTAATCTGAGTGACTTTTTCTGCGCCCCGTTCGCAACGGTTTCCTGTGACAAATTTTGAACCGTCTGGAAAGATCGTCACCGTCATGGCACAGTTGTTTTCGCAGCGACCACAGCGAGTGAATTCCTTGCGAGTCGTGAAAGAATCCAGCTCATCTAAGCCTAAAAGACTAGAAGCGGGCCCAATGTCATTAAGTTAAAGAACTTATTCCTCCTTCAAGAGTGATAGGTTCT
>CAUTON010000062.1:0-8073 GCA_963539895.1 uncultured Streptococcus sp.
ATAAGGATGAGGTGATGGATCTGGTAGATGTTATCTGTCTCAATCGCTACTATGGTTGGTATGTAGAGCACGGACATTTGGGTAAAGGAGCGATAGGTTTACAGGCTGAATTAGAAAAGTGGCAGGAATTATATCCTGAGAAGCCGATTCTGATAACAGAATATGGGGCTGATACTCTTCCAGGTCTTCATTCTATATGGGATATTCCCTATACAGAAGAATATCAATGTGACTACTATGAAATGAGTCATGCTGTTTTTGATAAGATTGACAATCTTGTTGGTGAACAAGTATGGAATTTTGCAGATTTTGAAACAAACGTGATGTTAATCCGCATCAAGGGTAACCATAAAGGGCTTTTTTCACGTAACCGGGAACCAAAACAAATCGTGCGCGACTTTAAAAAACGTTGGCGCTCTATACCACACTACAACTACAAAAAACGCTGATTCCACTTGAATAATCAAGGGAAAAGTGTCATAATAAATGGTGAAAACAAAGGAAAAAGAGAGAAGACACAATGGCAAAACCTTTGATGGAAAAGGCGACAGATGACTTGTTGCGCTTAATTTTAGAACGTCAGTATCAGGTCGGTGATAAATTGCCCAATGAATATGAATTGGCCGAGGATCTGGGGGTTGGTCGTTCGACGGTGCGAGAAGCGGTGCGAAGCTTGGCGACTCGTAATGTGTTAGAGGTTCGCCAAGGCTCAGGGACCTATATCAGTTCAAAAAAAGGAGTATCAGAAGACCCGCTAGGCTTTGCTTTGGTTAGAGACACAGCTAAATTGACCTCTGATTTGTTTGAATTACGCTATCTTTTAGAGCCGCGCATCGTTGAAAGAGTAGCGCTTTATGCGACAGAAGAAGAGGTTGCCGCTCTGGAAAAAATCGTATTGGAAATTGAAGAGGCGGTAAGTGCTGGTGATGATCGGCACTTAGAGTTAGATGTGGAATTCCACTCAATGCTAGCGCGGATGAGCCGTAATATTGCGATGGATAGCCTGCTGCCTGTTATTAATCAGTCCATTCACTTAATCAATGACAATTACACAAGTCGACAGATGAAAGAGGATTCTTTGCAAGCCCACCGGGATATTCTAAGTGCTATCAAGGAAAAGAACCCACTGCGTGCACATGATGCCATGCTCTCTCATATTCTGACTGTTCGCCGAACGGCTTTTTAAAGCGAATAGTCTGAAAGTCGTCAGATGATAAACAAAAATAAACTGTATTGCTATACGAAGATAACTAGGGGTGCTTTTTCGCTTTTTACAATGTGCAGCAAGCACTGAATGTGCTAAAATATAGTCTAAAAAAGAAAAAAGAAGTTGTTTTTCTGATTTGGAATTTTAAAAAAGGAGTCTTTCAGACTTCTTTTTTATTAAATTTTTTGAGAAAAAGCTTGACAAATCATCAGATGATTATTATACTAGAAACATGATAACGCTTACTAAAGAGGAGGCCGATATGTTAGAAACCTTGATTCACAACTATTTTTTTGCTGTGATACGTGGAAAAAATGAAGAGGATGCCTGTCAGATTGCCCGTCAGGCTATTTTAGGCGGAATAAAAAACATTGAAATTACTTACTCCACACCCAATGCTTTGGCTGCAATTCGCTCTTTGCTGGAGGAGTTTTCTTCAGACGATTCCATTGTAATTGGAGCTGGAACGGTGATGAATGAAATGTTGGCGCAAAAAGCAATAGAAGCTGGAAGTCAATTTTTAGTGAGTCCGCATTATACTGCAGGAATTCAGGCATTAGCAAAGGCAGCAGGAGTACCGTATTTTCCAGGCTGTGCGACTGCAACTGAAATCGTAACAGCCATGGAAGCCGGCTGTCCAATCATTAAACTCTTCCCAGGAGGTATTATGGGGCCGCGGTTCATTAAGGATATTCATGGCCCGATTCCAGAGGTTAAGCTTATGCCATCGGGAGGTGTTTCTGTAGAAAATATTGCTGCTTGGAAGCAGGCGGGAGCTTGCGCAGTCGGAATTGGATCAGCTCTTTCAAGCCAAGTTGCCAGTGAAGGCTATGACAGCGTTAAAAAAATTGCACAAGCTTTTGTCGCTGCTGTGGAGGGATAAGATGGTATTTAATGACAGTAATTTTATGTTAAAAAATGAACCTGCGAGAGTATTGTATCAAGTGGTTCAAAAAGAGCCGATTTATGATTTTCATTGTCATTTAGACCCAAAAGAAATTTATGAAGATAAGGTCTATGAGGATATCGTTGACCTATGGTTGGCAGGAGATCACTACAAATGGCGGTTGATGCGTGCCAATGGTGTTGGAGAGGAATTGATCACGGGCTCTGCTTCTAAGCGCGAGAAATTTAGGGCTTGGATTCAGACGGTCAGCCATGCTTACGGCAACCCTCTTTATCATTGGAGTCACTTAGAATTGCGTCAGGTATTTGGAGTAGAAGAAGTGCTGAGTGGGGCAAGGGCAGATGCCTTGTACGACAAGCTCAACCAGCTCTTGCAGGAAAAGAAAATCAGTCCTCGTCAGTTAGTCAAGGCCAGCGATGTCCGATTCATCGGTACAACCGACCACCCTTTAGATAACTTAGAATGGCATCAAAAATTAGCGGAGGACGAATCTTTTGCTACAGTGGTCGCACCGACTTTTAGACCAGATGAAGCCTTTATCGACCATCGTAATTTCACTCGCTTTATTCAGCAGTTAGAGGCAGCTACCAAGCGTTCTATTAACGCTTTTGAAGATGTAATAGCTGCTCTTGAAGAGCGGATTGTCTATTTTGCAGATCATGGATGCCGCGCCAGTGACATCAGCTTCACAGAGATTTATTTTGAACCAGCTAACAGAGAAAGTTTAGATGACCTGCTGCAAGCAGTTTTACGAGGGCATCATCCGACAGCTATAGAAATAAGGCAATGGCAGAGCGCTGTATTTGCGGAGCTGTGCCGCTTGTATAAGAAGTACAATCTTGTTACACAGGTGCATTTTGGAGCACTTCGAAACAATCATACCGGTTTATTTGAACGTTTGGGTGCGGACATTGGTGTGGATTCCATGGGAGATCAAGTTCAGTTAACCAGTAATCTTAACCGCCTCTTGGACGACTTGGTTCAAAAAGATAGCCTACCGAAAATGATTTGGTACAATCTCAATCCGAGCTACAATATTGCTCTTGCTAATACTCTGGCAAATTTTCAAGCCAATGAAGAAGGCATTAAAAGTCGCTTGCAATTCGGTGCAGCATGGTGGTTCGGTGACACAAAACTAGGGATGATTGACCAAATGAATGCCTTGGCAGAACAAGGAATGCTAGCAAATTTTGTTGGGATGCTGACAGATTCTAGAAGTTTTCTGTCTTATCAACGGCATGATTATTTCAGAAGAATTTTATGTTCTTATATTGGCCAATGGATAGCTGATGAAGAAGTGCCAGCTGATTATGAAGCGATGGGTCAGTTGATAGCGGCAATTTCTTATCAGAATGCACAGGCATTTTTTGCAAAAATGCAAAAATAAAAAAGAGGTAACTACTATGAAAATGTCTTTTCGCTGGTACGGGGAAAATGACCCCGTCACTTTAGAAGAAATCAAGGCCATACCTGGAATGCAGGGAATTGTGACGGCTGTTTATGATGTTCCTGTTGGTCAGGTTTGGCCGCTTGAAAAAATTTTGAAATTGAAAAAACTAGTTGAAAATGCGGGACTTGAGATTACAGTCATCGAATCCATTCCTGTCCACGAAGATATCAAACAAGGAAAATCCAATCGTGATGAATTAATTGAAAATTATAAGACTTCCATCAAGAATGTCGGTGCGGCTGGGATTCCTGTGGTCTGTTATAATTTTATGCCTGTCTTTGACTGGACGCGCTCAGATCTACATCATCCGCTGCCAGATGGTTCTTCTTCACTTGCCTTTTTGAAAGCGGATTTGAGAAATGTCGATCCTGTCGCAGATGACCTCAATCTACCAGGCTGGGATTCTTCTTATTCCAAGGAAGAAATGAAGGCGATTATCGAAAATTACCGCAGCAATATTAGCGAAGAAGATTTATGGGATAATTTGGCCTACTTTATCAAAGCTATTATGCCGACAGCTGAGGCTGCTGGAGTTAAAATGGCTATTCATCCAGATGATCCGCCTTACGGTATTTTTGGCTTGCCTCGGATTATCACAAACCAGCCTGCAGTTGAACGTTTTTTAGATTTGTATGATTCAGAGTATAACGGCATTACGATGTGTGTTGGTTCTTATGCGTCCGACCCTGCTAATGATGTCCTTTCTATGACGGAGTACACTCTCAAGCGTAAGCGCATTAATTTTATGCATACCCGAAATGTAACGGCTGGAGCTTGGGGCTTCCAAGAAACAGCCCATCTCTCACAAGCAGGGGATATTGACATGAACGGTGTCATCAAGCTATTAGTGGACTATGACTGGCAAGGAGCGCTCCGCCCGGACCATGGTAGACGAATTTGGGGAGATCAGACTAAGACGCCGGGATATGGACTGTATGATCGAGCTCTTGGTGCGACCTATTTTAACGGCCTTTATGAGGCAAATATGCGTGCTGCAGGAAAGATGCCGGATTTTGGTATCACGGTCAAAACAGTTGGAAATAAGGGATAGGTGAAAAAAATGACAAAGGTGATTGATTTTAAAGGTAAGACAGTTGTAGTGACAGGTGCCGGAGGTGTGCTGTGCGGTTATTTGGCTAAGGAATTTGCCAAGGCAGGAGCAAAAGTGGCTTTGCTGGACTTGAATGAAGCAGCAGCTCAAGCATTTGTAGATGAGATTGAAGCAGCAGGAGGAATTGCTAAAGCATACAAAGCCAATGTTTTGGATAAGGCAAATTTAGAAGAAGTTCGTCAGTCCATTTTAGCTGATTTTGGGCCGACAGATATTTTAGTAAACGGAGCTGGAGGAAATAATCCGAAAGCGACGACAGACAATGAATTTCATGAAGTTGGTCTATCTGAAGAAACCAAGACATTCTTTGACTTAGATCAAGCTGGTATCGAATTTGTCTTTAACCTCAATTATCTGGGAACGCTTTTGCCAACACAAGTCTTTGCTCAAGATATGGTCAGTCAAAAAGGAGCGAATATCATCAATATCTCCAGCATGAACGCTTTTACACCACTGACAAAAATTCCAGCTTATTCTGGTGCAAAGGCAGCTATCAGCAATTTCACTCAGTGGCTGGCTGTTCATTTCTCTAAAGTCGGTATTCGCTGCAATGCTATTGCCCCTGGTTTCTTGGTAACCAATCAAAATTACGCTCTGCTCTTTGATAAGGATGGACAGCCGACGGCGCGTGCCCATAAGATTTTAACTAACACACCAATGGGGCGTTTTGGAAAAGCAGAAGAATTGGTCGGCGGGGTCTTTTTCCTTGCGGATGAAAACTTGGCTAGCTTTGTCAACGGAGTTGTCCTCCCTATTGATGGCGGATTTGCAGCTTATTCTGGAGTGTAAAAAATGCAGGAAACTATATTTTGTGTAGACTCTGATGGCTGCGCTATGGATACCATGACTTACAAGCATCAGCTTTTCTTTGGTCCTTTGGCAGCGGATGTTTTTGGGATTGATGAGAAAAGACGTGCGGTTTTTCTGGCAGAATGGGATCGTATCAATCTTTACTCGCGCACACGAGGTGTTAATCGTTTCGTAGGATTGGTCATGGGATTGGAGTTTGCTGGTGTAACAGATATTGATGCTTTGAAAAAATGGGTTGAAACAACAGCTTCCTTATCGAATGCATCCTTAGAAGCGCAGGTGGCTCACAACAGCAGTCCAGATTTACAGAGGGCTCTTCTCTGGTCTTATAAAGTCAATCAAGGAATTCAAACCTATGATGGCGAAGCTCTAGCATTTTCAGGAGTTCAAGAAAGCTTGGTACAATTGAAAAAACTTGGCAAAGTTTTTGTAGTCAGCTCAGCTAATAAAGAAGCTGTTGAAGAGGAGTGGAACGACCAAGGCTTGATGCCATATGTTGATGATTTGTATTGCCAAGACCGTGGTAAAAAAGAAGATGTGCTGGCTATGTTGGTTGGTAAAGGGTATGAGCCAAACCGTATTTTAATGGTTGGTGATTCTCCAGGAGACTTAGCAGCCGCTAAACAGAATGCTACAGCATTCTTTCCGATATTAGTTGGGAAAGAAGCAGCTTCTTGGCAGAAATTACGGGATAGTGTAGCTCAGCAATTTGCTGCAGGACAATTTACCCAGGCGGACCAAGAAGAGCTAGAAACAGCTTTTTGGGAAAACTTAAAAAAATAAGAATAAGAAAGTGTGATACGATGGCAAAAGTAGTCGATTTAACAAAAAAACCATACAACCTCAATCAAGAACAAATCCATTGGGTAGAAACAACGCTTGCAGGTATGACAGATGAAGAAAAAATTGGTCAGCTTTTCGTTAATCTCTTTTTCTTCGGAGGAGATATGTTTAGCGGCAACAAACTGACGAACCAGCAAATTCTCGATAAATATCATATCGGCGGTGTTCGTTATATGAACGGTACTCCTGAGCAAGTACAGGAGTTGTTGAATGAGCTGCAAGCCCATTCTAAGATTCCTCTCTTAGTGGCAGCTAACTGTGATTCAGGCGGAGATGGTGCTGTAAAAGGAGGAACCTACATCTCATCTGGGGCCCAGTCGGAAGCCAGCCGCGATACCCGTGTGCCATATCTAGCAGGTTTGGTATCTGCGCGTGAAGAAACAGCACTTGGTGTCAATGTCAACTTTGACCCATGTGTTGATATTCTCAAAAACTGGCGCAATACTATAGTCAATACCCGTTCTTACGGGACGACAGCTGAAGATGTCATTAAATATACCAATGCTTATTTAGAAGGTTTAACAGCTGAGCGCGACGTGATTCAATGCATCAAGCATTTCCCAGGTGATGGCACCGAAGAGCGTGACCAGCACTTGATTCTTGGTGTGAATGAATTATCACCAGAAGAATGGGAAGATTCATTTGGTCAAGTGTATCGCAACCACATCGAGCGTGGCGTTGAAATGATTATGGCAGGACACATTGCGCTTCCACATTATCAGCAAAAGCTTAATCCAGCACTTAAAGATGAGGATATTTTACCAGCAACTCTGGCACCAGAGCTCATCAATGGTCTGTTGAAGACAAATTTGGATTTCAACGGGCTTGTTATTACAGATGCTAGTCATATGCTAGGAATGACAGCTGCTATGCGTCGTGAGGACTATGTGCCGCAGGCCATTGCTGCTGGATGTGATATGTTCCTGTTTTTTAACGACATGGACGAAGACTTTAACTTTATGCTGAATGGTTATCGAAAAGGAGTTATCACAGAAGAACGTCTGCAGGATGCTGTTCGTCGGATTTTGGGCTTGAAAGCTAAGTTAAATCTTCATATCAAACAAGCTCAAGGCACCTTATTGAAAGATCCGACAGAACTGTCTATTATCGGTTGTGAAGAACACTTGGCATGGCAAAAAGAAGCCGCAGAGCGCTCTATTACCCTGCTAAAAGATACACAGCAGAACCTTCCGATTAGTCCGGAAACCCATCGTCGTATCCGCCTGTATTACCTTGAAGGAGAAAAGGGTGGCATCATGGAGGCTAGCAATGAAGTGGTTGACAGTTTGAAAGCTGCTCTTGAAAGCCGTGGATATGAGGTGACAGTCAATGACGGCAATACACGAATCAAAGGTTCTACTCTAAAATACCGTGAAGAAGTAGATTTGGCATTGACAGTTGCTAATGTTATCGGCTATGGTGCACAAAATAATTATCGTATTCAGTGGAAACTTGCTATGTCAAATGAAGTACCTTGGTATGTCTATGAAGTACCAACAGTTTTTGTATCACTGAACTATACCACTCACTTGCATGATGTTACCATGGTGAAAACAGCTATTAATGCTTATCATCACAATTCAAATACCATAGAAGCCCTTATCGACCGCTTAGAAGGCAAGGCTGCATTTGAAGGCACGCCAAATGAGCATGTTTGGGCAGATAAATGGCAAGCAAAACTATAAATTTTATAGGTGTAAAGTAAAAACAAACCGAAAAGTCCATGTCAGTGTGATTGCATGGAT
>CAUTON010000063.1:0-8057 GCA_963539895.1 uncultured Streptococcus sp.
ATCCGACAGATTGTGTCAAACTTGTCGTTCAAATGCTGACGTAATAAGCCTATAGTAATACCATAACGAAAACCAAAACCAAAACAAAAACGAAACAGAGGAATCAATCACATGAAACAAACACTTAAAGTCATCGCTATCGTAGCAGCAGCACTCATCGTCATCGCAGGAGCCTACAAGGGCTTCCAAGTTGCTGGCAATCCAGTTGGGGCTATCGCACAAGTCGTCACATCAGCCTATCAAGCGACCGAAGATTTCTTTGTCAGCTCCTTTGATGGCATGGTGGATTTCTTCACCAAGTAATTCGACAAAATTTGAAAAAGTTGTCGGTCAACATGTAACAAAACACACTAAGTGAATCACAAAACAAACAGAAATCGAGGAAACAAACATGGCAATTATTGGAGAAAAAACAGCTAAGAAACTGTATCAGGCAACCGAAGATTTCTTTGTTGGTGGCTATAAGAAAAAGGGGCTGGGAGCAGTGGACGGCTTCACCAAGGTCTCAGACAAAGCAACTGAAGTCCTCTTTGGAAAAAACGGTGAATCAGTTGAGACAACAAAAGCTCGTCTCAAGGCTAGAAAATAAAAATCCAGCTGAGTCTTGCTCAACTGGTTTCAATTAAATATATTTACTGGCTTCTCTGATGGATAGAGGGGCCAGCTTTTTCTGGTGCTTTTGAATAAAGCGACACACCAGTAGCTGATAGGTTTCTTGCGTCTGCATTACAAATCAATCTCCAAGACAATCGGTGTGTGATCCTGTCTGCTGCCTGAGTCAATCATGGCAGACTTGGTAATTTTGTCTGCGACGCGGTTTGAGGTCAGCCAGTAGTCAATCCGCCAGCCGGTGTTGTTGATTTTACTGGTCTTGCTACGCTGTGCCCACCAAGAGTAAGCCCCCAGCACATCCCCATTAAGGTAGCGAAAGGTGTCGGTGAAGCCTTTGCTAAGCAGATTGTCAAAGCCATTACGTTCTTCGATGGTAAAGCCAGGGGAGCGCAGATTGCTGGCTGGGTTGGCCAAGTCGATTTCTGTGTGGGCTACGTTGTAGTCGCCAGTGGCCAGCACGGGCTTTTGACTGTCTAGCTGGGCCAGATAGTCGGCGTATCGAATATCCCAGACTTGACGATCCTCGAGGCGTTTGAGACCGTCGCCAGCATTCGGCGTATAGACTTGAGTGACAAAGAAGTTGTTAAATTCCAGCGTGATAATGCGTCCTTCGCTGTCCATGGTGCTAGGAGCACCGATTTCGGGGAAGGATACGATAGGTGACAGCTCTTTTTTATAGAGAAACATGGTGCCTGCGTAGCCTTTGCGAGCTGGTTCGACAGACGAACGCCAAGTGTTTTCATAGTCAGGAAAATAATTGAGCAGGACTTCTAAGTGCTTTTTGCTAGGACCAGTAGCAGGCAATTTTGTCTCCTGAATGGCAATCACATCCGCATTCTCAGCCACCAATGTCAATAGGACATCACGAGAGAGCTCGCTGCGAGGAGAAGTTCCCGTCAGCGCAGCATTGAGAGAGTCGATGTTCCAAGAAATGAGTTTCAAAATAAGATACCTGTCCAATCAGAAAGCGAAAATTAGGAAAAATGACAAATAAACTTCTAGGAGTCGTCATCACTTTTGCACTTTCTAGACGGATTGATTCCTTTCTAGATGTTCCAGTCGTAAAACTGACAATTGTGATATTCCCATTCTACCAAAAAAGCTTGTTCCTTGCGATTTTTGAGATTTACAGCAAAAAACCGAATCAAGGCTGACTCGGTTACATTCTAGGCATTTTTCAAGCTATTGTAGAGCACTGCCTTGATGGTGTGCATGCGGTTCTCTGCTTCTTGGAAAATGGTCTTGGCGTGTGCTTGGAAGACATCGTCTGTAACTTCTAGCGACTCGAGACCATATTGTTCATAGATTTCGAGACCGATAGTCGTCTTGGTGTCATGGAAGGCTGGTAAGCAGTGGAGGACGATGACATCTGGATTTTCCGTCAGATCAATCAAATCTTGGTTAATCTGATAAGGCAATAGCAGGTCAATCCGTGACTTGAAGTCGACGTCTTCTCCCATGGAGACCCAGACGTCGGTGTAGAGGACATCTGTTCCCTTGACAGCAGTCACATCATCCGTGATGGTGATAGTCGCTCCGCTGTTATGCGCGTGGGCAAGGTCGATAACTTCCTGTTCAGGCTGGAGACTCGCTGGTGCCACGATGGTCACATTGACCCCTAAAATCGCCGCCGTCACCAAGAGAGAATTAGCGACATTATTGCGCCCGTCACCGATGTAGGTCAGGGTCAGGCCTTCGAGCTTACCGAAGTGCTCTTTGATGGTCAAAAAGTCCGCCAGCATCTGAGTCGGATGCCACTGGTCCGTCAGACCGTTCCAGACAGGGACACCAGAGTAAGTGGCCAGATTTTCGACAGCCTCCTGCGAGAAGCCACGGTACTCGATCCCGTCAAACATGGAGCCCAGCACCTTGGCTGTGTCGATGATAGATTCTTTTTTGCCCAATTGAATCTCGGATGCACCCAAGTAAGTGGCATTTATGCCCAGGTCTTGAGCTGCCACGGTGAAGGCTGCACGGGTACGAGTAGAGGCTTTCTCAAAGATGAGCGCGATATTAAGTCCTTTCAACTCATCATGAGGAATCTTATCTTTCTTGAGCTGCTTAAAACGAGCCGCCTCGTCAATCAAAAATTCCAACTCTTCCTTGCTAAAATCACTCTCTTTTAATAAATGTTTCATCCGTTTACCTCGTTGTTAGTGTTTTGCCTACTGTATATGCTATTTTAAGGCATAAATATTCATTTGTCAAGAATTAATATACAAAAAACCAACCTTTCGGCTGGTTTCTTGGGAGATTATGAAAAATATTTAGGATACAAGTATAGTATACAGGATTTTGAAAAAATGACCTCCGTCTTGAGACTGATTTTGAATTGTGATAAGATAGGAGAATTGAGAGGAGAATGCCTATGATTCGCAAAGCAACCAAAGCTGATATTCCAGCTCTTAACAACCTCCTGCAGCAGATTTTGCAGGTCCACCACGAGGTTAGACCCGACCTCTTTTCCCACCGAGGGCAAAAGTTTTTGGACAGCGAGCTGACTGATTTGCTCCAAGATCCAGCCAAGCCCGTCTTTGTCTACGAGGAGGATGGGCAGGTCTTAGGTCATCTTTTTTGTGAAATTTCGACGGCAAAAAGCAATGTGCTTGAGCCTGTAAAGACCTTGTTTATCGATGACCTCTGCGTAGACGCAGCAGCGCGTGGTAAAAAAATCGGCGAGCAACTCTATCAGTTTGCGGTGGGCTATGCCAAAGAAATCGGCTGCCACAACCTGACTCTGGATGTCTGGAATGACAATACAGGCGCTGCCCGCTTCTATGACAGACTGGGCCTCAAACCCCAAAAAACACGGATGGAGATTGTGTTTACAGATGAAAAAGACCGTTGATTTAGCGGTCTTTTCTCATTTCATCCAGTAATTTCCGTGCCGTCTCCAGATTCATGTGTTTTTCTTTTCGTAGAGCATCGGCAAGGAGGGGTGATTCGTCCTCGGTTGCTCCAGCCTGTAGGGCCAAGGATTTTGCCTGGAGCTTCATGTGACCAGCTTGGATGCCAGATGTGACAAGGGCTCTGAGGGCAGCAAAGTTTTGGCAGAGGCCAAGGCTGGCAACTAATTGTGAAAGGGTGCGAGCGTCTGGGTGTCCTAGGAGATCAAAAGCTACCTGAACTTTCGGATTGAGGCCGATAGAGCCGCCGACAGATGCAATCGGGAGGGGGAGTTCTATCTGCCCGACCAAATCGTCTCCCTCGACTTTCCAGGTTGAAAGGCTACGATACTGGCCATCACGAGCAGCATAGGCGTGGGCACCCGCTTCGATGGCTCGCCAGTCATTACCTGTCGCGATGACAAGGGCATCGATGCCGTTGAAAATGCCCTTGTTGTGAGTAGCAGCCCGGTAGGGGTCAGCTTGTGCTAATTGACTAGCCAGTGCCATTTTTTCTGCTGTTTCACGAGCGGTGACAGGATTTGTCGATAAGGTAGAAATCGGAATGCGGCAGCTGGCTGTGACTAGCGAATCCGTCGCATAATTGGAGAGAATAGCCATCAGACTCTGTCCACCCGTCAGTTCCTCAAGCGGTGTAGTCAAGGCTTCCAGCATGGTGTTGAGGATATTGGCTCCCATAGCCTCCTGGACGTCCACATGCAGGTAGACGATGAGAAAGTCCTCCTTGATAGCAGTGGTAATATCTCTAGCTCCCCCCCCCCGTTTGACAATAGAAGGGTGAGCAGCGTTAGCTCTTTCCAGCAGGAAATCAGTCTGGTCTGTAATAGCTGCCAGTGTAGCATCTACATCTGCCACGTCATAGAGGGCAACCTGACCAATCATGAGGCGGTTTTGGACGGTAGCTGTAAAACCACCAGCTTTACCGATCAGCTTGGCGCCGAAGGACGCCGCGGCGACCACAGACGGCTCCTCGGTCACCATGGGCAGGCTATAGGTTTTGTTGTTGACCATGATTTCCGGTAGGACAGAAAATGGCAGGGCAAAGGTACCCAGATGGTTTTCAGACAGCTGACCTGCCATGGATGGTGTCAGATTGATATCAGAGGAGAGAATCTCCTGACTGCTATTCGTCAGCTCGCGTACGCGACTCAGGATAGCGATTCTTTCCTCGTGGGATTTTTTATAAAAAGCAGAAAAGTCTGACATGGTGCCTCCTTGTGTAAAAAATCCTAGCTGGCTGTGCCAACCAGGATGTGCCTAGTGAGTCTTGTAAATGCGCTTGAATTCGGTGACAGCAGTGAGGGCAAATGGCGCTTCATCAGCAGGCAAGTCTATGTTGCCATCCGCGTCCAGCTCCACCCGCTCAAAGAAGATACGCTCGTAGTCTTCGACAGAAATTTGTGTGCGCTGGTTAAGTTTTTCCAGACGATGCTTGTCCAGCATTTCCTCATAACCTGACACAAGTCGGCCGCTAAAGAGCTCGCTGACTGCCCCGCTACCATAGCTGTAAAAGAGTACGGCGTCGCCTGCCTTGAGGGCAGTGCTATTTTCCAGCAGAGAGAGGAAGGAGAGGAAGATGGAGCCCGTGTAGATGTTTCCTACGATTTGGTTGTAGACAATGGCTTCTGAAAAGCGCTCAGACAGGCGTGCCAGCGTGGCTGGATCATCTTGAGTGATAGCTTGCAGGCCTTTTAATCCCTGTTTAGAGAAGGGGATGTGGAGCACCATGGCTGCAAAATCTGCTAAAGTTTTGCCAGTCCGCTTTTGATATTGGTCAAATGTCGTGGTCAGGCAGTCTGTGTATTGCTCAGTTGAATACTTGCCATCCACCACTGGAAACGGACTGTGGATTGGTCGCCAGAAGTCCATGATGTCACGGGTTTGGCAGATATTGTCATTTTCTAAGACCAGGATACGAGGGTTAGCTGAGACCAGCATGGCTACCGCGCCAGCTCCTTGTGTCGGCTCACCAGCTGAAGCAATGCCATACTTGGCAATGTCGCTAGCGATGACCAGAACTTTTGAGTCTGGGAACTGGGCAATGTGGCTCTTGGCCAGGCTCAGTCCAGCAGTAGCCCCGTAGCAGGCTTCCTTGATCTCGATGGCCCTGGCAAAGGGTTGCACGCCCAAGAGTCCATGGATAAAGACTGCCGCGGCCTTACTCTGGTCAACCCCAGACTCAGTCCCCACGATGACCATATCGATAGTAGCCTTATCTTCATCTGTCAGGATTTGGTCTGCCGCCTGAGCTCCCAGTGTTACGATATCTTGTGTGACTGGAGCGACCGCCATCTGGCTTTGCAGGAGGCCAATTTTATATTTATTAGGGTCAATGTCTCGTGCTTTTGCCAAATCAGCCAGGTCTAGGATCAAGCTAGGTGCGGCGAAGCCGATTTTATCTATTCCGATGTTCATGATTTATCCTTTTGCGTTTGAAATGGTCATAGCGATGCCCTGGCCGCCTCCGATACAGAGGGCACAGAGTCCCAGCTTGCCATCTCGTTTTTGAAGTTCGTGTACTAGACTGACCAGGATCCGAGTCCCGCTGGCCCCGATAGGGTGACCAAGTGCGATCGCACCACCGTTGACGTTGACTTTATCAGCTGGGATGCCTAGTTCTTGGATGACGGGGATGGATTGGGCCGCGAAGGCCTCGTTGAGTTCAAAGAGGTCGATGTCCTCTACAGTCTGATCTATTTTTGCCAAAGCTTTTCGGCTGGCTTCAATGGGGCCAAGGCCCATGTAGTCTGGGTCAAGACCGCTGGTTGCGTAGCTTTCGATATAGGCTAGGGGCTCAATACCCAGTGCCTTGGCCTTGTCGTCCGACATGAGGACGACGACGGCGCAGCCGTCATTGATGCCAGAGCTGTTACCAGCAGTAGAAAGGCCGTCAGGAGAAAAAGCAGGCCGTAAGTTGCCTAGCTTTTCTAGACTAGTGTCTCTGGGTGCTTCGTCTGTGTCAAAGATGAATTCTGTCCGCCCTTTTTTGACAGGAATCGGCACGATTTCATCTGCGAAGCGACCTCGTGCGATGGTCTGCGTAGCTTTTTCCTGACTGCTCAGTGCAAAGCGGTCCAATTCTTCTCGGGTCAGCTGGTATTTCTGCACAACATTTTCCGCCGTCATACCCATGTGCTGACCGCTAAAAGCGTCGGTCAAACCGTCCGTCAGCAAGCTGTCTTCAAGAACCATATTCCCCAACTTATGACCAAAGCGACTATCTTTCGAGATATAGGGAGCCTGGCTCATGAGCTCAATCCCGCCAGCAACGACGATATCCTGATCGCCAACAAGGATAGACTGGGCAGCCAGTTGGACAGCCTTGAGGCCAGATCCACAGACCTTATTGACGGCAAAAGCAGAAGTAGTCTCAGAAAGACCAGCCTTGAGCGCAATCTGCCGGGCGATATTTTGCCCCTGACCACTAGAGAGGACGTTGCCAAAGATGACTTCCTCGACTTGGTCTAAAGGGATACTCTTACTTTGTAAAGCATGTCGTGTCACAGTTGCTCCCAGTTCAGCCAGAGGTATCTCTGAGAGGCTTCCTCCAAAGGTACCAATGGCCGAGCGGTAGGCCGACACGATAGCGACTTTTTTCAGTGTCATACAGGTGCATAGACTCCTTGTATACAGTATTTCAACCTTCTCATTATATCATTTTTTAGACATTTTGCAGAATCGGAGTATCCGTCTTAAGAACGATTTTGAGAATGCTAGACCTTGATAACGTTTTCGGTGTTCTTTTTTTCGCTAAAGCTAGCTTTTTTTCTGCTTTTTGGGTAAAATAGTAGACGTATAAAAATAAAGAGGAGAATTTTACGAATGGTAAAATTGGTTTTCGCTCGCCATGGTGAGTCAGAATGGAACAAGGCTAACTTGTTCACTGGTTGGGCTGACGTTGATTTGTCAGAAAAAGGAACACAACAAGCAATTGACGCTGGTAAATTGATCAAAGAAGCAGGCATCGAGTTTGACGTAGCCTTCACTTCAGTCTTGAAACGTGCGATCAAAACAACTAACTTGGCGCTTGAATATTCTGACCAATTGTGGGTACCAACTGAAAAATCTTGGCGCTTGAACGAACGTCATTACGGTGGGTTGACTGGTAAAAACAAGGCAGAAGCTGCTGAGCAATTCGGTGATGAGCAAGTTCACATCTGGCGCCGTTCATATGACACATTGCCACCTGCAATGGCCAAAGATGATGAATATTCAGCACACACTGACCGTCGCTACGCCCTTCTTGATGACTCAGTTGTACCAGATGCTGAAAACTTGAAAGTGACCTTGGAACGTGCCCTTCCTTTTTGGGAAGACAAAATTGCTCCAGCCCTCAAATCTGGTCAAAATGTCTTCATCGGTGCACACGGTAACTCTATCCGTGCCCTTGTAAAACACATCAAACAACTCTCAGATGACGAAATCATGGATGTAGAGATTCCTAACTTTCCACCACTTGTTTTCGAATTTGACGAAAAATTGAATGTTACTGCTGAATACTACCTCGGTGGCGAGTAATCCATAATCAAGTCCAAACGA
>CAUTON010000064.1:0-7922 GCA_963539895.1 uncultured Streptococcus sp.
CATCTAAAAGGAAGAAGCCGACGAATGCCGACTTCCTACATTTTATCCTAGAGCTACGTCCATGACCATCATTATCACAAATCCGATCATGAGACCGAGGGTTGCAAGGTCTGTATTCCCATTGTTTTGAGATTCGGGAATTAATTCCTCAACTACGACGAATATCATAGCTCCTGCCGCAAAAGAGAGGGCATATGGAATGATGGCCAGCATCCACATGACAAGGGCCGCGCCTAATACGGCGCCGATAGGCTCTACGATGGCAGACATGGCACCCCACCAAAAGGCAGAGAGGCGACTGCGTCCATCTGCCCGAATCGGGATAGACAGAGCAGCACCTTCTGGGATATTTTGCAAGCCGATGCCGACTGCGAGACCAATAGCCCCTAGAAGCGCAGCCTGGGATACACTGCCGCCACTAGCAAGAGCTCCGAAGGTCACGCCAACTGCCAGGCCTTCTGGAAAATTATGAATCGTAATGGCCAAAAACAAGAGGGCCGTCTTAGATAGCTTTTGGGGCTCTATTCCTTCAGCCTCAGACTTTTTCATCCCCAAATGCAGGTGGGGAACCAGAGCGTCAATCAAACGTAAGGTGACGCCACCAGCCAAAAAACCGATAGCCGCTGGCAACCATGCCAAGCTCCCGTAAGCGGGTTCCGCATACTCGATAGCTGGTGCTAAGAGCGACCAAAAAGAAGCTGCTATCATGACACCGGCCGCAAAGCCTGACATAGCATCGATGACTTTGCGGTTAATATTTTTAAAGAAAAAGACGATAGCGGCCCCCAAAACGGTGCATCCCCAAGTAAAGAGACCCGCTAAAAAAGCCAGTAAAATGGGATTTGTGCTTTCAATCCAGCTCATATAACCTCCTTATAGGTGCCGAAAGGGATTGGTCGAGACGGTCGACGCAAAAATTTCTACATCCCAGCCTTCTGCCGCTTTCCATTCTTCCAGTTTTTCTGCGATTTTTTGAATAAAAAGGGATTCGATATGGTGACCAGGATCGATGGCAAGGAGACCTTGAGTCAGCATGTCCTGCCCAGTATGGTAGTAGATATCCCCTGTAATATAGACATCCGCACCTTTTTCTAGAGCATCCTTGTAAAAATCATCCCCACTTCCGCCGCAGATGGCAACGCGGTTGACATACTGGTCCTTTTGATGGGCGTAGGTCACCAAGCGCACGGCATCCAGTCCAAAGACGGACTTGACCGTCAGGGCCAATTCTTCTAGAGTTTGCTCCTTGACAGTCCCGACGCGTCCGATACCTTGTCCAGGTGCAGTTTCATGAAGGTATTCTGTCTCAGTGATTCCAAGCAAGTCACAAAACCAGTCATTGAGGCCGCCGTCAACCACATCGATATCCGTGTGGCTGACATAGACTGCGATATTGTGCTGAATGAGTTTTAGATAGATTTGATTTTGCAGGTCATCGGCTACCAGATTTTTCAGAGGTTTGAAGATTGGAGCATGCTTGACGATGATAAGGTCAATCTGCTTGTCAATGGCTTCTACTACCGACGTTTCACGAATGTCCAGCGCCACCATGACTCGCTTGATGTTCTTGTTGAGGGTCCCAATTTGTAGACCTGAAACGTCACCAGGCATGGACAAGTCTGGCGAGCAGAAGGTTTGGTAGCGTTGAATCAGTTGACTAGCTAGCATAGAGCACCTCCTCTATAGCTGCGATTTTTTTGGAAATAGTAGCGCGGTCATCTTCATTACTCTCTGGAATTTTAGCCAGCGCCGCCTGTAATTTCACAAGCTCTTTTTCCCATTTGGCGACAAAAACGGGCGACTGTTCTCTCATCAGAAATGGTCCAAAGCGGACTTCTAGGTCTGATAAAGTTTGCTGCCCTGATCGGACTACAAGGATCTCGTACGTTTTTCCACTTTCAGTCAAGATACGTTCATCCATAATGGCGAAGTCATTTTCGGACAACCAAGAGCGCAGCTCATCTTCCCGATTATTGGGCTGAAGGATGAGGTCAGTAACACCGTCCAGCTTGTCACGACCTGCGGCCAGAATATCTGCAATCAAGCGCCCACCCATCCCAGCTATCGTGACAGCCGAAATCTTGTCTTCTGCCACAACTGCTGCAAGACCATCAGCCAGACGAACTTGAATGTGGTCAGTCCGTCCAGCTTCTGCTACATTGGTAAGAGCAGACTGGTAGGGCCCCTGAACCACTTCGCCCGCTATCGCAAAATCAATCCAGCCTTGTTCTACCAAAAAAAGAGGGAGATAAGCGTGGTCACTCCCTACATCAACTAATCGCGCCCCCTTCGGGACAAAACCTGCGACGGCGTCTAGCCGTTTTGATAATTTCCTTGTTTCCATCTTAATCTTTCCAGAGATCCATAGCAGCCAAAAAATCGTCTGAGACCGTGATATTTTTAGGCTGCTGCGCTTCTCTTTCTGCGTTTTTCGCTTCTACTTGAGCAGGTGTCGTAATGCCTTCTCGGCGCCAATTGCGTAGGATAGCTTGAATGTAGCGCCAGTTGGTTTTGTTGTTAAAGACAGCTTCCCGCAACGCCATCCGAATCAAGTCCACAGACACCTTGTCATCGTGGATAGATTTTTGTAAATCTTCAATCTCAAACGGTGACAAAAATCGTCCCAATTCCCGCTCAAAATCAGCTACCAGCGTCTTCACATCGTTGCCGGCTTGCTCTGGCAAGACAGGCTTTTGAGGCGATACAAGCTGATCCAACTTGTCGAGAGCTGGCATAGCATCAAAAATCATCTCAATCTCACCAGCCAACTCGATAGTTTTAAATTCTAGAAGACCCGCTTCTTGCAAGGCCTCAATCGAGCGATTGACTTCCATGACTGTCTTCCCAATAGACTGGGCAATCAGACTGGGAGCTACCTCTTCCAGCTTGCTCGTATTTTGATGGAAGAAAAATAGCCAGACTAAAAAATCATCCGCTGAGGGAAAAAGTTCTTGTAGATGAAATAAAAGATCACTTGGCAGGACTACATTGCCTGCTTTGAACTGTTTTGAATAGGTCATGTCATTCCTTACAAACTTGCTGAAGCCAATGAGCCTTCGTAGTCGTTCCAATCATAAGGCGTTTCTTGGTAGACAGCGTAGTTGATCCAGTTACTAAAGAAGGTAGCAGCCGCTAAATTCCAGCGGACAGCTGGCTCCTGATTCGGGTCATCATTTGGGAAATAATTTTCAGGCACATCGGGAGAAAGTCCAGCCTTGACATCCCGCTGATATTCACGCGCCAAAGTGTCGCGGTCGTACTCCAAATGACCGAAACTATAGACTTCTCGCAAATCGCGACTAGCCAGCATCGATAAGCCGACTTCGTCTCCCTGAGCAATCACTGTTAAATCTGACTTAGCGCGCACTTCTGCCAAATCCGTCCCCGTATAGCGAGAATGGGGTGCAAAAAACTGATCGTCAAAGCCGCGCATCATCGGATTGAGTGTATCGACCACCTCTTGAGCATAAATGCCAGATAATTTCTGCGGCAACAGATTTTTATCAATACCATATTTATAATAGAGACCCGCTTGCGCTCCCCAACAGAGGTGAAGGGTAGAATACACGTGCACTTTTGCCCATTCAAAAACCTGACTAAGCTCTTCCCAGTAATCAACCTCTTCAAAATCCAGCTTTTCGACAGGGGCACCCGTGATGATGAGCCCATCATAAAAATTGTCCTTGATATCTGCAAAGGTCTTGTAAAAAGTATCCAAATGCTCTAATCGCGTATTTTTCGACAAATGACTAGACATGTGAAGAAATTCCACGTTGAGCTGAAGGGGCGTATTGGACAAAAGGCGGAGCAGCTGGGTTTCCGTCACTTCTTTGGTCGGCATGAGGTTGAGAATCAAAATTTTAATAGGTCGGATATCCTGATGTTCCGCCCGCATATTGTCCATGACAAAGATATTCTCTGTCTTCAAGATTTCTACTGCTGGCAAGGATTTTTCAATCATGATTGGCATAAGCTTCTCTCCCTCTTTCTTATTTTTTCTATTATAGTCTAGAAACTGCCTCCATTTCAAATAGGAGAATAGTTGGACTACTTATAGCAAAAAACTATATCCGACTTAGTAGTGCATGAGGACCTTGTAGTCGTAATCGCCGATAGCTTCACGGCCTTTGAGGTCATCCAGTTCAATCAGAAAGGCACAGCCTGCGACCACACCACCCAATTTTTCAATCATTTCAATCGTAGCTTTGACCGTTCCACCAGTCGCCAAAAGGTCATCCACGATGAGAACGCGTTGACCTGGCTTGATCGCATCAGCGTGCATAGTCAGAGTGTCAACACCGTACTCTTTTTCGTAGTCAGCAGAGATGACTTCGCGCGGCAATTTACCAGGCTTGCGGACAGGGGCAAAGCCAATCCCTAATTCAAAAGCAACGGGACAACCGACAATAAAACCACGCGCCTCTGGACCGACAATCATGTCAATATTTTTGCTGACAGCGTACTGAACGATTTCACGCACTGCATAGCTGTAGGCATTGCCATCCGCCATCAGAGGAGAGATATCACGGAAGGTGATGCCTTCTTGTGGGTAATTTTCGATTGATGCAATATAATTTTTTAAATCCATTTTTTTGTAGGGCAGTAAGTCAGCTGCCTTCCTTTCTTTCTGTTAAGGTTTTACCCTTTATTATAGCACGTTTGATAGCGAGTAGACAAGTTGCGCTATTGCAAAAAATAAGCCGTCACGTCGTCCTGATGTGTATTGTTGCCTTGGATTTCAGCTAGAAGCTCCTCATCATGGGTGTGGAGGACTCCTTCTTCCAGCAACTCTTGGTAAAGGTCTAGATAAGGCAGATTCTTTTCTCCAGCCCTGTCAATTTCCAGCTGGACATCATAGTCCACCTTGCGGAAGTCAATTCTATCGAGCCCTTTGTCACTGATTTCCAGGATAGCGTATTGGGCTCGCAGGTCTTTTTTGAGGGCCGGCCAATCGTTATAAGGTTGACCGATGGAGCCTGGATTGATAATCAGCTGGTCTTGGCTAGAATAGCGCATGCCCTGCTTATGAATATGACCAAAAATCGCAATATCCGCCTGTGATTGCTCAAAGAGCTGGTCAAAATTTTCCTGCGGACTGGTCATAAGTAAATCGCGACCGTAGTTTTTATCAGGCAATTGATGCGCTAGGAGAAATTTCAAGCCTCGAACTTCTTTTTCAATTGACATGGTCGTAGACTCGATAAAGGTCAGTACAGGCTCTTTGGAACGCTCCATCAAATACTGAACGAGACGGGCAAAATAGATATCCGCTGGCTGGTCCGCTCGAAATTCTCCTTTCAAGACAGAGAGAATCACATCCTCCCAATTGCCACGGATGGAGGCCGTGATGGGAAGGGCAGCCAACTGCTCCAGCAAATCTTGGTCCGCATGCCCAATCAGAAAAGAATCCCCCAGCAGCCAATATTCGTCCACGCTTGCTAGCTTGCTATCCGCCACGACCGCTTCAAAGGCCGTCAAATTCCCATGGATATCCGATAAAAGTGCAATCTTGGTCATGATTCCTCCTCGCTGGTCAACCAGTCATATATTTCCTCAACGGTGCCTAGGGCAAAGAGTTCCTGCAGGCGGACTGTTTCTTGTAAATCTTGGTAAATCTGGCTGCTGGCAATTGCTTTACGCTCTGCATCCTTATTGACGGTCATGACCCCATCTGTGATGGTCACAAAGCCTAATTCCTCAAAAATCTGAATCATTTTGACCAAAAGAGGGGGCTGGATAGACAGGTGACGACTGAGCTCTTTTAGCTTGTAGCGCACATCAAATTCAGGGTACTGGTAGATGGTCTTGTAGAGCTTGGCATACTGGTCACGAGTCCCGTAACCATCCAGATAATAGGTGGTCTGCAGGGTGTTTTTAAAGTAGAGAGCCTGAATGTCCTTGTCAAGCAAAATCTCACGGACTAGCTTTAAATCTTCTGGCAGGGTCGAAATAACCAATCCATCTGATGCTGCATCCAACATCACCGCATCCGTGAAATCAAGGACAGGCACGCCCGTCGGAAGGCTGGCAGCCCTGCTGCGGATATCATAGAGCTGAACCCCCACCACCCGCATATCGACCAATAGGAGCTGAAGGCCAGTTGTGCCGTTCCACTCATTGACAGAAAGGGTGACAGCTAGCTCTAGATGCTTGACTTGAGCAACTTCGGTAGCTAAATGTCCTTTTCCAAAGGCAACCACATCTACCTTAGCCCCTCCCTTTTGAATGCGGAATTTGAGATGGACCCCATTTTGGCCCATGGTTCTGGCTGACTCGACTTGAAAGTCTTTCAGGTAAAAGACCGGTCGCTTGTGATCCATGCCGTAAGGTGCCAATTTCTCAAAGGCTCGTACTGTATCAAGCGAGATTTCTTCCAGGTCCAACTCTTCGTCCAGAAGCAGTTGATTTTTCTGATTGAGGTCAATGTGATTTGCTGCGATAAAGTCAATCAGAGTTTCTTGGAGCAAGGCTAGCTTGTCTACCTCGAGCGTCATCCCAGCTGCACCAGCATGCCCACCAAAGGCTAGGAAAAGCTCGTCTCGCTTAGGCGAAAGAGCCTCAAAGATATTGACCACTTCAGGTGAGCGAGCGGACCCCTTTGCCTTCCCATCCTCAATCGAAAGAACGATGATCGGCTGGTGCAATTCTTCCTGCAATCGACCCGCAACAATTCCCAACACGCCTGGATTCCAGCCTTCTTTGGCCAGGACCTGAGCAGTTTTGGTTGGGTCCACCATAGCCTTGGCCTGGTCAAAAATAACCTGAACTACTTCTTTCCGCTCGGTATTTTTTTGGTCAATGAGCTGGGCAATCTCAGCTGCTTCCTCATCGTCAAAACCTGTTAAAAGCTCAATAGCAGGATTGGGGTCATCTAGTCTCCCTAAGGCGTTGAGCCTTGGGGCAATCTGAAAGCCGACTGTCTCCTCATCCAGTGTATCTGGGTCAATTCCAGCCACTCGAAAGAGCTCTTGTAAACCCATGCGTTGAGTATGTTTTAGCATATTGAGGCCGTATTGGACCATGATGCGATTTTCACCTGTCAGACTCACCATGTCTGCAATGGTCCCGATAGCAACCAAATCCAGCAGCTCAGTCTGGATAGTCTCTAGAAGAGCGCAAGCTAGCTTAAAGGCTACTCCACAACCTGCAAGATGCTTAAAAGGATAGTCACCTTCAGGATGTTCTGGATGGACAATGGCATAAGCGTTCGGCAAGGTTTCTGGTAGAGCATGGTGGTCTGTCACCACGACATCCACTCCCAGTCCCTGGGCGTAGGCTATCGCCTCCACTCCCGCAACACCATTGTCCACCGTGAGAATGAGAGAGACCCCCTGCTGCTCGATGAAGTACTTATAGACCGAGATATTGGGCCCATAGCCATCCGTAAAACGATTGGGGAGATAAACCTGAATCTCCGCCCCCAGCTCCTCCAGAGCCTCCTTCATGATAGAGGCCGAGGTCATGCCATCCGCATCGTAATCCCCGTAAATGAGAATCTGCTCGTAGTTCTCAATAGCGCGGCGAATGCGCTCCACCGCCTTGTCCATGTCGTGCAAGAGATAAGGGGCATGAAGCTGGTCCAGACTAGGATGGAGGAAGGTCGCAAGAGCCTCTTCGGTCTGAATGCCCCGCTCATAGAGCAGCTGACTAGCCGCCTTGGTCAGACCTTCTTTTTTAGCAATTTTTTCAAAACTTGAATCGACCGGCGCCTCTACCAGCTGCCAGTCATAGCTTGCTTTTATCACGTATTTCTCCTTGATTTCTGAAAAGATTAGTATACCAAAAATCCGCCCATTTTGCAGGAATTTGGCTAGTTGAGTATATGAAAAAAACTCAAGCGCACTTGAGTTTCATTCATCACAGTAAAGGTGAGATTATTTTCATGACATTGCCGGCATAGCGTTTGTACCAAGGGTAGTCAG
>CAUTON010000065.1:0-7838 GCA_963539895.1 uncultured Streptococcus sp.
TAAAAACAATCATTCAAAACTTCAAATTTTATGACATTCATACAAAAATCACCTGAACAAAACAAAAAAACTCCAAACCAATTGGAATGGAGTTGAGAATTAACAACAAATAATCCGTCTTATTCTCCGAATAAAATGTCGCGGATATACTCCACAGGCATGTCATGTCCTGTGTGGAGGTGGAACGCTTCAGCTGCTTGGTAGAGAAGCATGCCGAGACCGTTGTAGGCTTTGGTTGCACCGTTTTCACGGGCGAATTTGAGCAATTCTGTCTCTGCTGGGCTGTAAACTGTATCAAAAATAACTAGGTCTTCTCGGATGACAGCTGGATCATTGATCAGTTTTTGGTCCTCGTATGGCTCCATGCCAATACCTGTCGCATCGATAAAGATGGAAGACTCTCCAATAGAGTGGTAGAAACTATCTGTATCTGACAAATCATGCAGCGTTACTTGGCAATCTGATTCAGCGTTTAATTTTTCAATAACTGGTACAGCCAAGTCATACGATTTGTCCAGAATATTGAAGATGCGGATCTCTTTTGCACCATCCAATGCCGCCTGTACAGCGATAGATGTCCCAGCTCCTCCAATACCTGCAAGGGTAATAATCTGGTCATTGACTGTCACACCTTCTGCTTCCAGTGCCATCACAGCACCCTTCCCGTCTGTATTGTGGCCGATCAATTTTCCATCTTCATTGACATAAGTATTGACTGCGCCGATAATTTGTGCTGCTTGGCTGACCTCGTCCAGATAAGGAATGATAGCTTGCTTATTGGGCATGGAGACATTACCACCTTTGATACCTAAAGCACGAATCCCTTTCAATGCATCTTCCAGACCATCTGGCCCCACTTCAAAAGCCAAGTAGGCTAAGTCTAAGCCCAATTTTGCATAGGTTTCATTATAGATTTTTGGTGACAAGGAGTGGCGAATTGGCGTTGCTAAAATAGCTAATAGTTCGGTATGTCCTGATAAACGTTCTGTCATATGAGAGCTCCTTTCAATTTGAAACTATTATACCACAAAAGGAGGCTTACGCCCCCTTTTATGTGAATTATTTCACGTCGCTAAAGAATGTGTCGCGAATGTATTCCACTGGCATGTCATGGCCAGTGTGGAGTTTGAAGGCTTCAGCACCTTGATAGAGCATCATACCGATACCATTGAAGGTTTTCTTGGCACCATTTGCACGTGCAAATTTGAGCAGTTCAGTTTCAGCTGGGCTGTAAACCACATCAAAGATAACCAAGTCTTCACGGATAACAGCTGGGTCATCAATCAATTTTTGATCTTGAAGAGGTTTCATACCGACACCGGTTGCGTCGATATAGATTGAGCTTTCTGCGATAGATGCGTAGAACTCTTCTTTGTTTTCCAAGTGATGAACAGTTGCTTTAGAATCTGTCTTCGCATTGATTTTTTCAGCGATTGTCACTGCATTTTGGTAGCAAGCATCGTCAATATTGAAAATACGGATTTCTTTTGCTCCGTCAATAGCCAATTGTGCTTCAATGGCAGTACCTGCACCACCAGCACCTGCAACAGTGATAATTTGGTCTTTGACTTCGATACCTTCTTCACGGAGGGCACGAACACAGCCAGTACCGTCTGTACAGTAGCCTTTTAAGTGACCAGAGCCATTCACATTGACCACGGTATTAACCGCACCAGTCAATTCAACAACTGGGTCCAATTCATCCAAGTAAGGGATGATGGCTTGTTTGTTTGGCATAGAAACGTTAGAGCCCATGATACCGAGCGCGCGGATGCCTTGTACTGCATCTGCCAATTGTTCATTGCCCACTTCAAAAGCGAGGTAAGCATAATCCAAACCAAGTTTTGCGTAAGCTTCATTGTGCATTTTTGGTGACAATGAGTGACGGATTGGTGTTGCAATAAGTGAAACCAACAAAGTGTGTCCTGATAAGCGTTCTGCCATAAGAGACCTCTTTCTATAATAAATAAAGTGTGACTACATGAGTCAAAATAGTTACTTTCAACAGTGAAAAGTATAATTAACAATTTTAGTGACAGTTTGTCTTAAGTGGAAGGGACGACAGCGACCGACTTCGTCGTTCCATGCCTTATTTTCGAGCCTAAAGTCTCGAAAATCCCCGCAATTATTGCCTTAAACAGGCAATAATCTCATTACCACAGCGACAACTGTCGTTTTAGCAACCTTTCAGTCATTCTTTTATTACATATTCTCAAATAAAATTTGTAAATACAGGCTCTGAAAAGTATAATTAACGATTAAAAATAAATTGATAGCGTTTGTGAACAATAAACAGTGCGATTGTCCCCACCAAAGCCAAGATGACCAGTAAACCAAACACATAGGTCATCCCAATCTCAGCTAACAATCCAGTGATGTAAGGAATCCCCATGACTGACAAAGAAGTTGCTAAAGAATAATAACTAGTCGTAATCCCACGTTTGAATGGAAAAAATTCTAGTAGAATAGCAAGTCCTAATTGCCAGATACCTCCCGCAGCAAAGAAACCAACTGCAAAAGTGGCAAGGACAATGGTGACAATATTTGGAACCAAAATCATCAGCAAGAGCGCCAAACCTGTAATGGACACACAGAGCATCATCAGTTTCGGAATATTGATACCGCGTGTGACGATAAAGGAAGTTAAAAAGACTGAGATAAAGGAGAAAATACTGTAGAGACTGACAAAAATCAAGCTATCCGATTCGGCCATCCCCAGCGCTTCTTCTGCAAAGGAAGGAATCCAGGTGATGAAGACATTGAACAAGGATACAGACACGAAGGAGAAGATTAAGAGTGCCACTCCTTCCACCTGAAACTTGGTTAGCTTCATCAGTTCTGTCACTGGCAATCGTGACGTGTCTTCGCTCTCTGTCTCGACTTCTTTTTTCACCTCTTGAACTTGATTGGCCTTTGGAAATGGTAATTTTGCAAGGACAACCAAGTTGATGAGTAGGCAGATAGCTGAGGCGATAAAGGTCCAGCCATGGTAGAGATTATTCTGTAGAATAAAACGGGTCACAATTGGAAAAATGAATTGACCAATTGAAATAAAAGCTTTATTGAGTACGCTGAGTGCGCTATTGTTCTTACTATCCACAAAAGCTTCCACAACTGTCGGATAGGAGCTGGTATCCAGAAAGGCATTCCCAAAACCAGCAAAAATCGAAATAAGAAAGGCTATCTGATAATTTGGTGAATAGAGTAGGCCGAAGAAAAAGATAACGTAGGATAGAATCCCCAAAATCGCTGTCAATCGACGACCAAGTCTATCTGAAATATAGCCAGCTAAATTGAGACTCAAGATTCGACCCAAGCCGACGGCACTAATGACCAACGACAGCTGACTGAGGCTAGCACCCCATTGTTCAAGTAAAATGGATTTATTCTGTGTTACAACAATGGCGGCAAATCCTTGAAAAATATAGTTAACATAGAGGCTAGAAATAGTCGGTACAAACTTATTTTTTTTCACGGAAAAACCCTTTCGATAGTTTTTTCACAAACTTTTTACAAATGGAGACTAAGACACGAGGCCTTAGTCTACGTAAACAACTAACTTATTTGTTTTTGTTTGAAAAAACAGATACACCGAAGATATGGCTGTAGCGGTTTCCTGCAACCACCATGAGGAGCGCAGACACGATACCTGTCACCGCTACAATCATCATGATAAGTTCAGCACGTCCACTTGCAATCAATGAACTTGCTGCTTGTGGGATGATGATTGAGCCCAAAGCCATTACGAAGTAGTAAACAGAGGTATTGAAACCTTTATTTGATGTAAAGAATTGGTTGAGGACACCGTTACCCATTTGAAGGAGACCACCAGCGGCACAGAAACCTACAACCACACCAGCGACTGTCAATGTAGTTGGTGATGGGAAGAAGAATACTGCAAGACCTGCAAGACCTGCAAAGACTGGTGAAACGATCAAGATTGCGATATCGCGAATACCACGCGCCATCAAGAATGAGAAGAAGATTGTCGCAACCAAACCACCAAATTGGTACCATGAAGTTACGGCAGCTGATGCTGTATCAGACATTGCCAATACATGTTGGGCATAGATTTTTGATGCTTGTTGGAAGAGGTAGAAGTTTGAGTAGATAGTCAAAGCAAAGAGTGACAAGATTGTACCATCAATGGCAAATTTCGCACGTTCACTGTGGCTGTTATCTTGTGCTTCACCAGCAGTTGGAGCTGCTTGACGAGCTGCCAATTCTTTGATTGCTTCAGCAGGTGACAAGCCTTCTGCCTTTTGCAAATCAGTATCTGGAAACGGAGCGAAGATTGTACCAACTAATACAACTGCACTAATTACAAGTGGTACCCAGATACCAAGTTCTGGCGCCAAACCATTTGTCGCAACAAAGGCTACAAAAAGTGGATACAAGATGGATGAAACTGAGATGAAGGCTTTCCCCAAAACAGATGCAGTGGATTTGTTTTCTGGGTACATTTCAAAGAGCGCAGGGTTGATAGAACCATCAAAGAGTGACGTCATCGCACCACCCACAAAAGCCAAGACTTTCGCAATTGTGATATCTGATGTGAAAAGGAAGGCTGCAAACATGATGACATAACCGACCAAACCAATCAATGCAACTGGCTTACGACCGATACGGTCTGACAAAGGACCTGAGAAAGTCAGGAATGATAATTTACCCCAACCAGTCCATACAACAACTGCTAATACTGCCGCTGTTGCTGCTGCTAATTTATCAGCATCTCCAAGGTCAGCTGCTGAAATTAAGCCCCATTTTTGAGCGAAGAATTTGGCATTTTGTGAAATCAGAATCGCCTGAATCCCATGTGCAAAGTAAGCCATCCACAAGAGGACTGCCGTGAAATTGTATTTGTTGTTTTTAAACATTCGTCATAATTCCCTTCATAATAGAGTTATGCAGCTGGTGAATCACCAGTTGCATAACAGTTTATAAATTTTTATTTATTGGCATTAATGCGAGCAAGGTAAGCGTCATGCTCTTTCACTGCAAATTCACGACGACCACCTGGTTTTGGAGTTTGGTCACCCATCATGATACCAAAACCGCCTTCGACACGAAGTTCATGTCCATTGGTGTAGTCTGAGCGGTCAGAAGCTAGATAAAGCACCGCATTGGCGATGTCCATCGTATTACCGATGCGTTTGTTAGCTGTCAAAGCTTTGCGTCCTGCTTCTACTTCAGGGTCTGCATAGAAACTTTCTGACAATGGTGTTTTAACAAAACATGGTTGCACGCAGTTTGAACGCACACCGAATTGTCCCCATTCTGCTGCCATTTGACGAGACATCATGTTAACACCAGCTTTTGTAGAGCTATAAGCTGCTGAGTAGGTTTCTGGGAAAATAGATGCGATTGTTGAGATATGCACCATATTCCCTTTACCTTGCTTGATAAATTGACGGCCGAAGCGTTGGGATACCAAGAAGTAACCTGTCAAGTTGATGTCGACTGTTTGGCGCCATTCGTCAAGCGGAAGATCTTCCAACGGACAAGCACGAAGCATGGCAGCTGTGTTGACCAAGATATCAACTGTCCCGAATTTTTCAACTGCTTGTGCAACAGCATTGTCTACATCTTCTTCAGAAGTTGAATTTGTGCGGACAGCAAGTGTTCCAACACCATATTCTTTTGCGATTTCTTCAGCGTATTCGACCAAAGCGTCTTCGCGGATATCCAAAAGGACAACATTGGCACCTTGTTTTGCAAACTCTTGGACGATTGTCCGTCCCATACCACCAACAGCACCTGTAACGGCAGCTGTTTTACCTTCGAGACCTAACCATTTATCTGACATGATTGATTTCTCCTATCAAGCTTATTTTTATTTTAGTATACTATTTTATTTGCCTGGAAGCAATTCTGGCCATGCTTCTGTCAATACTTTTACTGTATTGTCAAAGGTGTGAGCAGAAGCTTCAGCAAGACCACGACTCACAATCTCATCTGAGATAACTTCAACACCGACAACTTTAGGTGAGATACCAGCTTCTTTGATCATGCGAACAAAGCCTGCTGTATCTTTCGCACCTGTGCCTGGAGCCAAGCGGTCATGCATAGATTCGTCACGAAGAATTGAAGCTGCATATGGACGTTCGTAAGCGTCGTTGATTTGGATTGAGATAACTTTTGCTGCTTCTTCTGGCGTCAATGCACGGTAAGGTTGGTCTGCACGGACCCAGTGCCATGTGTCAAGGATGAGCATTGCATTTTCAGCACCTGATTCTTTGACAACAGCGTAGGCTTTATCAAATGTTGGAAGACCTGAATAAGGCATTGACTCAACACCGATGATGTATTTACCAGCACGTTGGCACAATTCTTTCAATTTTTGAGCTGTGTATTCTACTGAGTAGTTTTCCATCAAACCACAGTTGATATGATTTACACCAAACAATTCACACATGTGGAAGCACATTTGCTCTTTGTATTTTTGTTCGTAGCTACGGTTTTCTTCTGCCCATTGTACGATGTATTCAACTTCGGATACGATGATGTCATATTTCTTCAAGATTGCTAAGATATCTTCATCATGAAGGCCTTCATTAAGAGCGTCCACATAGGTTTCAGCACGAAGACCGATTGCTTCGTATCCTGCTTCTTTAGCAGCTTTTACACGTTCTTCAAAAGTACATTGGTCACCGAGTGTCCAAGAGCTAATAGTAATTGGTGAAAGTTTAGACATATCACTGTCCTCCTTGATTTGTTAATTTTTTCACTTTCTACGATTCTCATTATATGCCATTGTGAAATAAAAAACAAATTGATTTATTTATCGCAATTAATAGATTTTATTTATATATTGTAGTATACTAGGGTAAATTTATAGAAAAAGGCCTTTGTATGAATCTACAGCATCTTCGCTACTTTTTAACCCTTGCGGACTTGGAACATTATACGGAAGCGGCAAAGCAGCACCATATCACACAACCGACACTGAGTCATGCCATTTCTGCCCTCGAAGAAGAAGTGAAAATTCCACTTTTTGTAAAAAAGGGACGAAACATTGTCTTGACTGATGCTGGAAGAGATTTTTATCAGACGGTGCACCACTCTGTCTCTATCTTAGATCAGGGGATTATCGATCTTCAGAAGAAGAATCTGGCAACGACTAAGATAAATCTGGCGCTGCTTCGTGTCCTCGGTCGAAACGCAGTGCCGAATCTAGTTCGGCATTTTATGGAAGATCAAGCTGATACAGACGTTCAATTTGATTTTCACAATGATAGTGGCATGTCTTATGACATGGTTGAGGGTTTATTAGACGACCGCTACGACCTTGTATTCTGCTCGAAATTAGACCATTTCCCAACCATTTCTTATCTACCCATGTTTGCTCAGGACTTGGTTTTGATTGTACCAAAAGGTCATAATCTTTCCCAGCAAGAAAAGGTCACGCTGGAAGATACTGTCCAGTACCCTCAAGTCTGGTTTTCAAAGCGCAGCGGGATGCGACCTGTACTTGAAAAATTGTTTCAAGATATAACTCCACAGCCAAAGCGGGCTTTTGAAGTCAGCGAGGATGAGACCATCATTGGCTTAGTCGCTCAATGGTTTGGAATTGCTATTGTCCCCGATTTTGATTTCTTAAAAAACTCAGAAGACATTGATATCATCCGTCTTGAAGAACTAAAAGACGCTCGTATCTACTACGCTGCCTACCGTAATGACAAAGAACTGGCACCTGCGGTAAGCCAATTTATTGACTACATCGCAACTTCGTCCCACGAACACGAATATTCAATATAAAAGAAAAAGCTGAAGAGTGAAATTTTCTTCAGCCTAAGCCCGAATGCAATGTCATTAAGTTAAAGAACTTATTCCTCCTT
>CAUTON010000066.1:0-7834 GCA_963539895.1 uncultured Streptococcus sp.
ATACCAAGTTTTTCTGAGTTACTTGAAAAGTCTAACTTAATTTGACAATTTAGGTATCAATAAAATAGTTTCCTTTTTCAAATTTATGAATCCATTATATCATAAAAGACATATCAAAAAAAAGCATCTTGCCAAAAAAAAAAGTAAATATTGCATGCAATATTTACTCCACGGTACGATAATCCACTTCCAAGCCACGCTGAACAGCTGGACGAGCCGCAATCTTTTCCACCCAGGCCATCAGGTGTGGATAACTTGCCATATCTAAGAAGGCTGCCGAACCAGGATAGAGGGCACCACTCGCTAGGCGGCCATACCAAGACCAGATAGCAATATCAGCAATGGTGTAGTACTCACCAGCTATATAGTCTCGCTCAGCAAGCAGGTGATCCAAGACATCTAGTTGCCGTTTGGTCTCCATGGTATAGCGGTCAATCGGATACTGTTGTTCAGTCGGCGCATAATGGAAAAAATGACCAAAACCACCGCCCACAAAAGGCGCCGCCCCAGTCTGCCAGAAGAGCCAGTTCAGCATTTCTGTGCGTTCTTTAGGCTCTTCAGGTATCAAGGCTCCATATTTTTCAGCCAAGTAGAGCAAAATATGAGACGATTCAAAGACCCGACTACCTGTTTCTTGGTCTAGCAAAACTGGGATTTTCGAATTCGGATTGAGAGCGACAAAGTCAGATCCAAACTGGTCTCCCTTACTAATATCAATTTTCCAAAGGTCGTAGTCTAGGCTCTTACCTACTTCCTTTAGCTCTTCTAAGAGAATTGGCACCTTAATCCCATTTGGTGTCGGAAGGGAATAAATTTGTAAAGCCGCCTGACCTTTTGGCAAGGTCTGCTCAAAACGGCTACCTGCAGTCGGGCGGTTACCCGTACGATTGTCATTTTCGTCTTCCCAGCGCCAAACGTCTGGTTTATGATATTCTGTCATATGTTCCTCACTTTCTCTATGACTACCTTATATAATTTACAAGTAATTGTCAAAAATTGGCTACAGAAAAAGACTGAGCGAACCCAGTCTTTTGATTTTTTACAATGAGTTTGTATCGACTTTGATACCAACACCTTGTGTTGTTGTGATTGTCAAGCTTGTGATGTAAGTACCTTTGGCAGTAGCTGGTTTAGCTTTCACGATCACATCATTGAAGGCTTTGAAGTTTTCAACCAATTTATCTGCTTCAAATGAAACTTTACCGATACCTGCTTGAACGATGCCTGCTTTGTCAGCACGGTAAGTGATTTTACCACCTTTAGACTCTTCAACTGCTTTCGCAACATCCATGGTTACTGTACCAGTTTTAGGGTTTGGCATGAGGTTACGTGGACCAAGGACACGTCCAAGGCGACCAACGATAGCCATCATGTCAGGTGTTGCGATAACCACGTCAAAGTCAAGCCATCCGCCGTTGATTTTCGCAACGAGTTCGTCTTCACCAACGAAGTCTGCACCAGCAGCTTTAGCTTCTTCAGCTTTAGCACCACGGGCAAATACAAGCACGCGAGCAGTTTTACCAGTACCGTTTGGCAATACCATTGCGCCACGGATTTGTTGGTCAGCTTTACGTACGTCGATGTTGAGGTTGTAAGCAACTTCTACAGTTGCATCAAATTTTGCAAAGTTTGTTTCTTTTGCAAGTGCTACAGCTTCTTCTACGCTGTAAGCTTTTGTGCTGTCGATTTTCTCAAGAGCAGCACGCAAGTTTTTGCTTTTTTTAGCCATGTTGATTTCTCCTTATATCCGATAAATCCAGGGTGCTACTCTTAGTCAGTAACAGTGAATCCCATAGAGCGAGCAGTACCTTCGATCATACGCATTGCAGACTCAATGTTTGCTGCGTTCAAGTCAGGCATTTTAGTTTCAGCAATTTCTTGTACTTGCGCACGAGTCACTGTTGCAACTTTCTTAGTATTTGGCTCGCCTGAACCTTTTTCAACACCGGCAGCTTTTTTCAAGAGAACAGCAGCTGGTGGTGTTTTCGTAACGAAGGTAAATGATTTATCTTCATATACAGAGATAACGACTGGGATGATCATACCAGCTTGGTCAGCTGTACGAGCGTTGAACTCTTTGGTGAATCCCATGATGTTGATACCTGCTTGACCCAATGCTGGACCAACTGGTGGAGCTGGAGTCGCTTTACCGGCAGGAATCTGAAGTTTTACGAGTTTTTCGACTTTTTTAGCCATGATAGATAATCCTCCTATTGTGGTTTTGGCGGTAATTGTAGATTTTTACCTCCCACAAGCATGCGAATCGCATACCAACCTATTATACACTAATCTTCTGATTTTGCAAGAAAAAGTTTCCAATTTATCCTTTTTTTGATAAAATGAGGCTATGATATTTTTACGAATTGCTGCGATTTTATTCCTTGTATTAACTCTCATTTTCTCCATTATGGTGGTGCGGATTTTCCGCTTGCAAAAACGAGGCGTCAATTTTGCTGACTTTGCCTTTCCCATGCTGGCGGTGGCCTACTATTTGATTTCTGACAAGGCCTTTTACCACAGCTGGCTACCTTGGCTGGTGCTGAGCCTGTCTATCCTCGCCATAGCAGTGGTGCTCTTTTTCGTCTTTGTCCGCAGAAGCTACTCCTTCCATAAGTTCCTTAAGTTCTTTTGGCGCAGCGGCTTCATCCTGACCTTCTTGCTCTATCTCGGCTTAGTCATTTATCTTTTCTTTTTGTAACAACAAACTCCGAAGACGATGTTCTTCGGAGTTTTCATTTGTATGAGATGACAGCTAGTCTGGTATGAAACCGACAAGTCTAGCCTGTCCTCTAATAGCCAAATAGGACTAGACGTAATACCCAGAGAATGGTCAGATGGAGAGGATAGAAGGCATAAAATCCCCACTTGACCCAGACTGGCGAATAGCCCCTCTGGTCATCATAGGCAGATAAAAGCGGAATTGCCCCCAAAATCCCGATAGGATAGAGGAAGTTTACCAAGGTCTCGACCGTCCAAACTTGAGGCAGAGACAGCCACATCATAAGGAGACAAACTATCCCAAGAATCCAAGGGAGAGCTGTTTTCTTCTGCCCTGTCAAGTAGTAGCTGGCAAGAATAGGGATGCCAAAAACGTTCCAGTCCGACATAATGGTCAGCAGGACAAAGCAGAAAATGAGGAGAATCTGCAAGGCGCGGGGCTGGATGTCTTCTAAAATCATCAAGAGGATAACACCCATCGTGAGGGTGAACATAATGTTGTTCCCCACCCACCAGACGGGGCCAAAGCCGAAAACAAAGTGAAAGGGGATAAAGGACAAGAGACTGAAGAGTCCCAGTCGTCCTGCGTATTTCCAGCGATTGCGCGTGTAGCGAAAACCATCAACCACCAAATAAGACATGATGGGATAGGTCAGCAAGCCTACAGAAAGGTAGATAAACTGCCAGAATGGCGGATTAAAAACTCCCTCAAAGGTATGACCGATGTGGTTAATCAGCATGGCTGTAATGGCGATGAGTTTGAGATGAAAGGCGTTGAGTGGTTTCATAGGTCTCCAATCGTTTTAAAGTCGAGTCCGGGTCATTCGTGGATTTCCAGCGGAAGACCATCTGGATCAAAGAAGAAAGCCATCTTTTTTCCATCGAAATCATCATAGCGCAGCCCTTCGTGAGGAATTCCTTGACGGTCGAATGTTGCAAGACAAGCCTCAACGTCGTTCACACGAAAGGCAAGGTGGCGCAATCCTGTATGTTCAGGCTGTGGCATAATAGGACGCAAAGGCGCATCTGCTTTGATAAAAATCTCTAACCAAATCGTTCCTTTTTCTAGATTAAACAATATATCGTTTTTTTTCCGGTCTATGATACGTACTAACTTCTTCAAATCCCAGTAAGTCCACGTAAAAATGACGCGTTTTTTCATAGTCTGTCCCAATAATGGCGACATGATGTAATTCTGTTGTTTCGATCATTGCTCCAAAACCTTTCGTGGTTTGGTCCCTTCAGCTGGGCCGATGACGCCGGCTGCTTCTAGTTCTTCCATGAGGCGAGTGGCGCGGTTAAACCCGACAGAGAGGCGTCTTTGAATCATAGAGGCAGAGGCTTTTTGAGTCTCGATGACCAGAGCTTTTGCTTCATTAAAAAGCGGATCTCCGCTATCGTCAGATGAGCCTGCGTCCCCTCCAAAGTCGCTTTCAGACACTTCACCAGGGTCAAAGCTTTCATCATAGTCTGCGTCAGCCTGGTGCTTGATAAAGTCGACAATAGCCTCGACATCGTCGTCGGAAATAAAGGAACCTTGCAAGCGAACTGGATGGTTTTCATCAATAGGCTTAAAGAGCATGTCCCCACGGCCCAGGAGCTTCTCCGCACCATTGACATCGAGAATGGTCCGACTATCAGTACCTGAGGAGACGGCAAAGGCGATACGGGACGGGACATTGGCCTTGATGAGACCGCTGATGACATCAACGGACGGACGCTGGGTCGCAAGAATCATGTGAATCCCAGCTGCACGCGCTTTTTGCCCCAAACGGATAATCGCATCTTCCACTTCCTTGCTGGCTACCATCATGAGGTCGGCCAACTCATCGACGATAACGACAATGAGCGGTAGTGGAATTTGTTTTTCTTGGGATTTGCTATTAAATTCTTCGACCTTGGCATTGTAACCTGCTAAGTTTCGGACGCCAATCTTGCTGAAGAGTTCGTAGCGTTTTTCCATCTCGTCGACCACTTTTTGCAGGGCACGAGCGGCCTTACGGGGATTGGTCACGACAGGGATGAGAAGATGGGGGATGTCGTTATAGACAGAGAGCTCGACCATCTTGGGGTCAATCATCATGAACTTGACCTGGTCAGGTGCTGCCTTCATGAGGATGGAGGCGATAATGCCGTTGACTGCCACCGACTTCCCAGACCCAGTAGAACCTGCCACCAAGAGGTGGGGCATCCGGCTCAGGTCAAAGGAGCGGACAGACCCATTGACCGCTTTTCCCAGCGGGATTTCAAGGAGGTTATTTGGATTGGTCTTAGCCTGCTCCCAGAGTTCACGGAAAGGCACCGTTGCCACTTCGGCATTTGGCACTTCGATACCAACCAGAGACTTACCTGGGATTGGTGCCTCGATACGGACATCCTTAGCAGCAAGCGCCAGAGCCAAGTCATCTGCCAGGTTAGAAATCCGATTTACACGGACACCGACGGCTGGCTTGACCTCGTACTTGGTGACAGAAGGGCCGATTTCTGCCCGCTCGACCACGACCTTGATACCAAAGCTGGCAAAGGTTTCTTCCAAAATTCGGATGTTTTGGCGGACAATCTTCTTTTCGTTGGCCTGACTTTTGACCTTGATAGGAGCAAAGAGGTCAATAGAAGGCAGTTTATAGGCCAGGGCCTTTTTAGGCTGGAAGTCAATGACCACATCCTCTGCGTCAACTGGATGATTCTCTTGTGCAGGGACAGGAAAGTCTTCTTCAGCTAACATGACGGGGAATTCGTCTTCTTCATCCACGACTGGTGCTTGGTCCATAAAGATAGGAATATCTCGGACGGGCTCGACTTGAACTGGCTGTTCCTCTAAGATTTCGCCTGTTTCAGGGTCTACTTTTTTTTCTTCTAGCTCTTGGGCTAATTGTGCCTGATAATCTGCTTCTACTTGGGATTGGAGGGCCGCTACTTCTTCAGCACGCTGGGCTTCTAGTTGTGCTTGCTTTTCAGCTTGTCGGAGAGCCCGTTTTTCTTTTCGAATCGCTGAGCGCTCCTGATGTTTTTCACGCAGCGCAGCTAAGCCGTCTGCCAAATCGTAGACCGTCCACGGGCTCATGAAAAAGAGCCCGAACGTAATTAAGAGTCCACCGATAAAAAATGTTCCGACAGTAGCAAAGAGGAAGGAAACAGGGAGATAAAGGAGGCCACCGACCAATCCACCGCCTGCAAAGCGACTAACCTGAAAGTGAGTCAGCTCGCTAGTGGTGAGGCGGAAGGTGTGGTACAGCAAATTTTCAGTGTCAACCTGCATGTCCAGATAGGCCTGAAAACATAGCAGCAGGCCTGAAAAGAAGAGGTAAAAGCCTGAAATGGCGCCTTCATGCTTAGATAAAAACTTGCTGAAAAGGAGGTAAATCGCTAGCCAGGCCATAAAAAGATAGCTGGCGCTACCAAAAAGGAGACGAATTAAATTGTAAGCCGTCACCCCAAAAACGCCCAGTTGAGCCGCCGCAAAGGCCAATAGAATCAGAATGACTAGTCGAGTGACAACACGCTTGATTTTCGCCCGTTGCTCCAACTCAGCCTTGGTCGGCCGTCTAGTCGTCTTTCCTTTTTTTGATGATTTCTTCGGCATAAACTTCTCTTTTCTTTCAGTAATCGTAACCTTTATTATAGCACAAAATAAAAAACCAGGCTATGACAGCGTGGTTTCAAAATTTCTTCTTAGGGTGGCGGTCGATGACCTCAGGATGGGCAGCAAGTGCGTTCTCTCCTTTTGCCTTCAGAGCAAGGCCGCGGACAGTGAAGTAACTCGCCAATTCCTCTTCGCTCAGATTTTCTCGCAGGGCGCTATCCAAGTCCGCCACTTTCATTTTAGACAGGCCTGCCACACCTTTTTCCTTCAAAATTTTCTTTTTACTTGGTCCTTTTAAATGGTCCAGAGAAGCAAAGGCCGTTTCCTCATAGGCATAGCCCTTTTCAAGGAGCATGGCCAGTCTGGCTGACGCGTCAATCCCGTAGGTGTACTCAAAATATTTTGGGAACCAAGATTCATTTGTAAAGGTATCAAATTGAATCCGCCAGAGGAGAATAATGTCTCCAGCAAGGAGACCGTCTTCTAAAGGCTCCATATTACGTAGCGGGACAGGCTTGAAATCTTCTGTTTCAAGGTCGCGGTTTGGATTGATATAGGGTTTAACAGGGTAATTTTCGTACATGGTATTTCCTTCTTTCTGTTCAATCAGTATACCATAGCTCCCAAAAATTATGATATAATGAGAATTATATTAACAAAATAAGACGAAATTATCTGAAAGGATGCTTATGAAAAAAGTATTTCTCCTCGGAGTGGCTGCCCTTTTGACCTTGGGTGCTTGCTCTTCTACTAGTGACACGACTTCCTCTTCCTCATCGAGCGCTTCTGAAACCTCAACAACAGCATCAAATGACAGTGACTATCAGAAAGAATTGGCTCGGGCTCTCTACAATCCTGATGCTGTTTTTCCACAATTGTCCACCGAAGTGGCTGACAACGAAGCTGAGGTCATCCTGCACACAAGTGAGGGTGACATTACCATCAAGCTCTTCCCAGAAGAAACTCCTCTAGCGGTTGAAAACTTTTTGACCCATGCCAAGGAGGGTTACTATGATGGTATTACCTTCCACCGTGTCATTGACGGATTTATGATTCAAGCTGGTGATCCAAACGGCGACGGTACAGGCGGTGAGTCTATCTGGAATGGGGTAGACGACACGATTGATGCTGGTAACGGCTTTGCCAACGAAATTTCTGCTTACTTGTACAATATCCGCGGAGCCCTTGCCATGGCCAACGCTGGTGCGGATACCAACGGTAGTCAATTCTTCATCAATCAGAATCCTGCTGACGCATCAAGCGGACTGTCTTCCAGCACAACACCTGCTAAGATTATCGAAAGCTACGCCAATGGTGGCAACCCATCTCTAGATGGCGACTACACCGTATTCGGCCAGGTTATCGATGGGATGGATGTGGTTGACGCTATCGCAGCAGTCGAAACGGACGACAACGACAAACCGACTGAGGATGTCACCATCACCAGCATCGAAATTATCAAGGATTATAGTTTTGAGTAGTCATAACCACCCGTGAAAACGGGTGGCTTGTACACCGGCTATAAGCCGTTTC
>CAUTON010000067.1:0-7610 GCA_963539895.1 uncultured Streptococcus sp.
TTAAACATTCCTACCCACCCGTGTCTTTCTCAACTCATTTTATCACAAAAATGTTCTAAATCAATTATTCTATACAATCGCCGTGACAAATGGTAAAAAAGAAGCCCTTGTGGACTTCTCTTCAATGATTATTCAGCATCTGGTCTTGATTTGCGAGCGATATCAGCTAGGATATTTTGGACAAATTCGTCGACAGATTCGGTGTGTGTAGCTTTTTGGCCATAGCGGCGGACGTTGACTTCTTGGTTTTCTTGTTCCTTATCGCCGACCACCAGCTGGTATGGAATCTTGCTAGTTTGGCTGGCGCGGATTTTATACTGCATTTTCTCATTGCGGTCGTCCACATCAGCACGGATACCACGGTCGCGAAGAATCTTGGCCACTTGCCAAGCGTAATCAATATGCGCTTCGTTTGAGATTGGGATAACAGTGACTTGGTGCGGTGCCAGCCAGGTTGGGAAGGCTCCCTTATAGTTTTCAATCAAGATGGCTGTGAAACGCTCCATAGTGGAGATGACGCCACGGTGAATCATGACTGGGCGGTGTTCTTCCCCGTCAGCTCCCACATACTTGAGGTCGAAGCGTTCAGGAAGAAGGAAGTCCAACTGAATAGTAGACAGCGTTTCTTCGTTACCGAGGGCGGTTTTCACTTGGATATCCAATTTAGGCCCGTAGAAGGCTGCTTCCCCTTCAGCTTCAAAGTAATCTACGCCCATTTCATCAAGCGCTGCCTTGAGCATGCCTTGAGCATTTTCCCACATTTCGTCGTTGTCATAATATTTATGCGTATCTTTAGGGTCGCGGTATGACAAGCGGAAGCGGTAATCTGTCAAATTGAAATCCTCGTAAACATCAATAATCAACTGAAGGGCACGTTGGAATTCTTCTTGAATTTGTTCTGGTGTGACAAAGAGGTGACCGTCGTTGAGAGACATTTCACGCACACGTTGGAGACCAGACAGGGCGCCAGATTTTTCATAGCGGTGCATCATACCGATTTCGGCGATACGGATTGGCAACTCGCGATAAGAATGCACATGGTGCTTGTAGACTTGGATGTGATGTGGGCAGTTCATTGGACGAAGGACAAACTCTTCACCGTCACCCATGTCCATAGTTGGGAACATGTCTTCTTGATAGTGTTCCCAGTGGCCAGAAGTCTTGTAAAGCTCTACAGATGCCAATGGCGGAGTGTAGACGTGTTGATAGCCTGAGGCTAATTCCTTATCAACAATATAGCGCTCCAACTCACGACGAATGGTCGCTCCATTTGGCAACCAGAACGGCAGACCTTGACCAACTTCTTGGCTAATCATGAAGAGCTCTAGCTCTTTACCCAATTTACGGTGGTCGCGCTCCTTGGCTTCTTCACGGCGTTGGAGGTAGGCTTTGAGATCCTTCTTGTCAAACCAAGCTGTTCCGTAAATCCGCTGCATCATGGCATTGTCAGAGTTCCCGCGCCAGTAGGCACCCGCCACATTGAGCAGATGGAAGACCTGGATACGGCCAGTTGATGGCACGTGTGGGCCACGGCAGAGGTCAACGTATTCGCCTTGACGATAGATGGTCAGGCCACCAGCATCTTCTGAGTGTTCTTCAATCAGTTCCAATTTGTACGGATCATTTTTGAAGATTTCACGCGCTTCATCTTTTGTCACTTCTTCGCGAATACTTGGGAAGTTTTCTTTGACAATTTTCTTCATTTCTTCTTCGATACGTGGCAGGTCTTCGTTGGAAATCTGCCCTGCGACATTATCCGTATCATAGTAGAAACCATCCTCGATAGCTGGACCAACGCCAAGATGGATGTCTGGGAAGAGACGGCGAGCTGCTTGGGCAAAGAGATGAGCTGCAGAGTGACGCAAAATCGGCAGGGCGTCCTCGTGATCAGGCGTCACGATTTCGATGCTGCCGTCTTCTGTGATGGCACGCGTCGTGTCAATCAACTTGCCGTTGAATTTACCAGCCAAGGCTTTTTTCGCCAAAGAATTTGAAATGCTTTGCGCAATCTCAAAAGTTGTCACACCAGATTCAAATTCGCGCACAGCGCCATCTGGAAAAGTAATTGAAATCATTGTTTTCTCCTTTATAGTTGATTAGTTTTTATAAGAATAGGTTTCTTCCAGCAGTTTAGCTAGCTCTTCTTTATGCCATTTTGTGCCAATCATCATCTTATTGACGTTAAATTCATAGTCTGCTTGGTCTGTTGCGATTTTCAAATCATAGGCAAACAGCCCTTTATCGAAAACGACTTCTGTGACGGTATCTCCAGGAATTACTTCTAGAATTTTCCCCACCTTTCCGAGCGGGGTCACACTTACAATGACTATGGACTGAGTCGTAAAACAGATAATAAACTAAGCATTGGATGTCCCACCAGTACTGATGGTGCCATAAATGGCGTGAGTTTTCTCGTCGTACAAGTCATTTTCTTTTAAAAATGCTTGAACAGTTTCTAACTTCCTAAAACATATCTCACCTCAAAAAAATAAAACGACGCCCTCAAAAAGGACGTCGTAACGTGGTTCCACCTTCATTTATTCACGGCAAAAAGCCATGAACCTCATGTTTGGCGATAAGGGAACCACCCTTTTATGTTTGCATAAAATCATACCGAGTAGTGTCATCCGTATCCTCTATGCGCATCCCAGCCCCACGCACTCTCTCAAAGATTTCCTACGAACGATAAGTCTCTACCTGTTATTATAGCAATTTTGAGCGAATTTTCAAGAGGAAAATACAGAATTTTGCAGTGCAGAAACTTTTAGAGGGACATTTTATTACTACTTTTCTATCAAAAAATGATCTAATCTCCACTATCTCTCATAGACTCCAAAAACTCTTCAGCAATCTCTGAACTTTCTAATCGTAACAAACTTCCATTGTCATCAGTTCGATAACCCAAGGGGGAAATGCTGCCATACCAGACAAGGCTATTATCAAAAATAAAAAGATTAGTTGTGATTTTTTCATCAATCAAATCCACGGCCAAGTACTCATTCTCTAAACCTTTTAACCATGCGCTGAGCTTGTGATGACTAGGAATTTGTAATGTGATGTTTTTGCCGTCTGCTACTGCCAATAACTCCACAGTTTTACTTGTAGTCAGCGATGCAGTTTTTATAAAAAGATTTGAATGCAAGGCTTGCAAATCTTCTCGAAACACCTTTTCATAGGTTTTTACATCAAATAAGCTCTGCCTTTTATCAGTTTCTTCCAACTGATAAGCCATCTTTCGGTAGGCGATCTGTCTCTTCTGATACATTTTTTCAAGGTAGGGGACGTGGATGTCCAGATAATCAAAAATACGTACATCGCTTTTCTCTTGATAGGGACGATGAAGTCTGCCGGCATACTGAATGAGGTTGTTTTTCCAAGATAGAGGCGTCGCTAGCATCAGGGTGTCCAACTTGGGTAAATCAAAGCCTTCTCCTACATACTTGCCCGTTGAAAGGAGGACAAAAGGAGCCTTGTCAGGTAATTCTGTTATCTCAGTCAAGATTTCTCTAGCTAGTTTACGTTTGGTTTGACCGTTTAGTTGGAAAACATTAGGCAGTTTCTTTTCGAGCAGGGCTTGCCTTAGTATCTCTATATGCTCTACACGATTGACGAGGACAAGAATTTTCCGCTTATTCTGGTAGGCAGTGACAATATCTTGACCAATCATTTGATTGCGAAAGCCATCTTGGGCAAGCCAGTCATTAAGCGCCGTAAAGTTAGTACTCTTGGATTTTTCTGTGTCAAATTTTCCAAAGGAAGTAAAGCGCAAGGTCAGGTATTTTGTAAAGTCAGCCGAAACACTTTCTGCTTTGTGGAGAATTTCGCCTATTCTCTGGAAAACAATGGGCTCATGCCCATTTTTACGCTCTGGAGTTGCCGTCAAGCCGTACAAATACTGCCCAGCAAATTGGGAAACGACTTTTTCAAACTGCAGTGCCGTCACATGATGGCACTCATCAACAATCATCATGTCGTAGTCAGCTAAAAAACTCTCTACGTGTTCCAGCTGGAAAAGCGATTGAATCATCACCACATCAACCAGCTGGCTTCGCCATTTCTTAGCTGCGCCATACTGACCGATATGGCCAATTATCCTTTCACGGCCAGACGGCGTATAACGAACAGCCTCTTCTTCCTCAAAGGTTAGGAAAGCCCCCAGTCGCTCCAGCCACTGCTCCAGCAGCTGACGATTATGAACCAATATCACTGTTCTCTTTTGTCGCTCAGCAATCAGGGCAGCACCTAAAACCGTTTTGCCAAAGCCTGTTTCGGCGCACAGAAGTCCATTTTCCCTGCTCAGCAAATCAGCCAAGGCGGTCTCCTGCTCAACATGCAGCTGGCCGGTGAAAGAAACCTTTATGGGGGCATGGCGATAGCGGCTGTCAGTAATGCTCACGCGCTCAAAATGCTGCTCTAATTTAGGCAGTAAACCTCTGGGAAGCCGCAAGGCCTCATCGGTTTCCTCGAAAAGATAAATCCGCTCAGGAGTCTGATAGGTTGGCTGTCTGGTCGCCTGCTTCAGGTAAAATTCCGGATTGGCAAAGGAAGCCAGACTCTTCAAAAAATGAGCTGTTTTAGCTGAAATACTTGCTTTTTGAACAGTCAAAACATTTGATAAATTAAGCGCTAATTGCCTGTCATCCTGCTGACTGACAACCGTTATATCCAGAATCTTTTCCAGCTGCTTTCTGCCTATCCTGACAATGCTTTGCAAATAACCCCACTGATTGAGATAGGGCTGAAAATCAGTATCTACAAAAACTGTGCGGCCTTCTGCGTAGGCTTTGCCTTGCAGGGGCAGAGCAATGAGATTGCCAAAGCCTCCCTTGGGCAGAAAATCTTGATTAGGAAAGAAGCGGTCAAAGGAGGAAAAACTGACGTTTTGGGATTCCTGCATGGCTAGTTCCAGCAGGATTTTGCCAAATTTTCTAGCCTGCTGACAGGGAATTTCTTCTTCAAAGAAAAACCAGACATGTGCTCCATTGCCAGAACGGGAAATCTCTACATGCGCTTCAAAGCCTTGCTGTTCTGCTGTTTTTCTCAAAACCGAAACCGCATCACGCCAGTCTTTTTTGTCAAAATCAATAGCGAGAAAAGCGCAGGTATCTGTCTGACTGATGGGAAAAAGACCAATGCTGGCTTCTCCGCGCAAGTGACTTTTTAGCACATCCTCCGTCAAGGGCTCACACATCCGTTTTTCTGGAGGAAGCTGACGCCAACCATAGTGATAGGACGGGTAATACTGGATTTTCCCTCCCTTATTTATATATGATTTAGCGTAAACATCTTGACGTCCCCTAAAGAGAGAACGATAGAGCTTTATTTTTTCAGCTGTGGTCAACTGTGATTCCTGTGAACGAAAATATTCCTGCAGGTGTTGGCTGCTGATGAGAACTTGTTCCTTATTATCTTGATATTCCAACACATTCAACACCTTGTCTGTCCCATAATAGGGAAAGCGGGCAAGCTGTTTGGCCAGCCTGCCCGTATTTTTTTCATGAAATAGTGACATCTTCAGTCCTCAATAAGATCAATAGCATGTGCCTGGCACCAGTCCCGAGCGATTTTTTCATAGCATTTGTCCCTGAAAGCATACCATACTTCCTCTAAGTCAAACTGATAGATTTTGTTCTTGAAACGCCTAAAGGCTCCGCGCCCCCTGATGGCATTAAATAAGGAGCTCTGCTTTTCCCCAGAAGGAAGGGCAGCAATAAAATCTTCCATCATCTGGTGCTCATTGATATCGTAATAGCCTGGCAAAGGAATATAATCATCGATATCGCCCTCTCGAATGTCTTCAATCAATTGGGCATTGGTCTCACCGTTTACCATGCCGTCGAAAATGTGCAGGATTTCATCAGACTGCCTAGCATAATAGCAGGAAGACTCCCAGTCCGCCATTTCAAGGCATTCAAGAATTTCTGATAACTTAAGTGCCATATGCTCTCACCTCATTCTCTTCTAAAAACCAGCCGTTCTAAGTTCCTCTTGTAGTGCTCGTCTGCGTGGATAGGCAGATTTCCAATCATTTGCAATCTTCCTACTGAGCTTATCACCATCAGGATAAGTCGCAATTTTCTTCAGATACTGGACTAATTCCCGATAGGTTTTCCTGTCTGAAACCGGCACGATATCCTGAGTGATGTCATCAATATAGGCATCGCGGACGATTTCTGGAAAATCCTGTTTTAGTACCGTCTCGTACTTGTCTAAAAAATAAGGCCGATTGAAGCGCAGATCTAGAATCTCATCAAGAAGCCGCTGATACAGCCCTTCCTGCTTCAGAAATTGCAAGCGAGACTGAAATGACATCTGGGATAAAAGACGCTCACGGTAAATAAGCCACTCTTCTTCGCTTGAAATTTCTTTAAGTTGGTCAATTTCTTCCCGATCATCATGCTTCATCTCAAAAAGATATGCAATTAGTTCCTTTTTATAAGCTTCCTTATCGTTTTGCTGCTGGTAAATAGACATCAGCTGCCTACTGTAACGACTGACCAAACCAGGACTAGCATTATCTATCCTTTTACTTTCTTGGAGAATAGCTTGCGCTTCTGTTAGGTTTCCATTTGATAAAGCTTTTTCGATAGCTAATTCTCGTACGTCTGATAAAAACCAGAATTTCTTTTGATAGGCGTCTATTTTTTCATCGTCATAGTCCAGCCTCTCCATCAATTTCAAACTTTGCCTTACAGCTCCTGCAAGCTCATACTGCCATCCCCAACTCTCTTTAGAAGACTGTCTTGATAAAAGGGTCTCGGTATGTTTGTTTAAAACGTTTAATCTGGCCTCTAGGTATTCTTTTTCCTGAAAATGATTTTCCAAAAAAGCTAGCAGCATCTCCTTTTCAAAATAACCAGCAGACGAAAGAGAGTGCTGGTTATTAAACCAGATAAACATCTCTTGCTTCAAAGTTGCGTCAGCTTGTTCCAAAATCTGCAAGAAAAAGGCTTCAAAAACCGAAAGAAAGGCGCCTGTCGCTTCCCCATAGTCGTCAACAACTTGACCAGACAAGGTTGAAAAACAATAGCTAAGTAGGTCAAATGCCTCTCTGCTAAACTGCCTTTGAATCAGGGGATCAACCTTAGTTTCCAAAAAAGTTTCCACAGCATTTTCAAATGTCTCTCTACCACGTCGCTCAATGTAGCCATAGCGGTCTGTGTAACCTTGCACAAGGTTACTAAACTCTTTTTTCAATGCGGTAATTTGCTCGGCACTGACACTGGGACTGTATCTGGCTAATAAGATTGACGAAATATCGTGGTTCTTCTGACATAGATAAAGCAGGGCAGCTCGTAATTGTTCAGGACTAAGTTGGTTAATCAGCTCCTCCGCCGTCGAGCTTCCCCCACTCTCTTCTGTCAAGCGCTCTCCCTTTTCTTCGATGGCAAATAAAACCGTAGCCATATGCTTGCAGTTATTCCCCTGAGCCGCATGGGGACAGTCGCACCACATCTCGCTTACCTTTTCACCTTGACACTCTATAGTGACCTCATAGTTTTCCATGCCAGCAACAAAAGCACGATAGCTATCTGCGTTTTTTACCAAATCATAGACATCATCATTCTGATAGTAGTCATATCCTCTGTCTAAAATCTTATTAGAAAAAT
>CAUTON010000068.1:0-7461 GCA_963539895.1 uncultured Streptococcus sp.
AATAAAAATCGTTCCTTCTCATTTTGTATGAGCCAGGACAAATCACAGCAAAATGCTACATTGCAAAAACCTAGGACCTCAAGTGTTCCTAGGTTTTTTATCCCAAATCAGGTTTTAGGCTTTCAAATCCTTGATTGTGTGAGGGATGAGTTGCCGGTAGCAGACTGTCTTGCCGGCCTTGCTATCACTGATAATCTGCAACAAGGTGTCAAAAGAGACCCTGCCCAGCTCCAGCGCATTGATGTCCACATAGGCATCGATATTGATTTTTGGTCTGACGGAGTCAAAGGAAATAATAGGTAGGTGCAGGTTGTTTTCATCGAGAAAATGCAGCACTCCTTCTGCAATCATGGTATCTGTCGTCACCAGAGCATCTGGGAGATGGTCACTGACCTTTTTCATCAGCTTATAACTGCTATCTTCTAGGAGGAAACCAGATAAAAAGCGGACATTTCCCTCATCCAGAGGAATCTGATGCGCCTTCAGCGCCTGCTTATAGCCCTCGTAGCGGTCTTGCGATACGACCAATTCGTTATTTCCAGCCACAAAGCCAATATTTTTATAGCCCTTTTCGATAAAATAGGTCGTCGCTTCAAAGGCGGCTCGTACGTTGTCATTGTCCACCAGAGAAATAAAGGGAGAGATGGCCTTCCCCAAAATCAAGAAAGGAAAATTGCGCTGAATAGCCAACTCGACAAGGGGGTCATCTGGCATAGAATAGAGAAAAATCAGTCCGTCCACACGCCGACCATTGACCATCTGAGAAATGGCCTCCATCCGCTGCTTCTCATCCTTACCAGTGCTAATCTGAATGGCATAATTATGGTCCGCAGCCGCCTGAGAAATCCCACGCAAAGCTTGAGGAAAGAAGGGATTTTGATAGAAAATATCCGAGTCCTCTGGCAGGACTAAGCCGATGACCTGTGTATAACTGCTGACCAGACTGCGGGCATTTAAATTGGGATGATAGTGGAGCTCTTCCATAGCCTTGCGGACCGTTTCCTTGGTCTTCTCGCTGATGGAGGAGCTATTTTGTATGACGCGCGTCACGGTTGAGGGGGACACCCCCGCCAACTTAGCGACATCTTTAATAGTAGAACGCATGATTTTCTCCTATTCTTTCTCATCTTGGAAGCGGGTCTTGAAGAAAACCCAGACCAATACCAAAGCAAAGAGCATATTTTGTGCCAAAATCACATTTTGAATCGGTTGTTGAAAAAGGCCAACGATGCAGGCTAGTATGCTAGGCAACCCCATCGCATTCAGGACAAACTGATAACTCTCACCAAATTTTCCAAAAGAAAAGTAAGACGTGCGCGAAATGAGAAAGAGGATGAAACTTGCGCCGAGGCAAACCAGCAAAAAATTAGTGGCTAGAAGCAGGCCTGACACACTCAGCAAGAGGAGGCTAGCCAGCACACGATTCTCCTGAAACCAAGCTTGTGAAATAGCTGCTGTCAGACTGTCCCGACTGGCAAAATCAGCACTGGTCATCTGCTGGTAGGACAATTCAGCTAGAATATCCTGACCTCTTCGGATAATCAGTTTGTCTGTCGCAAATTGATATGAAAAGCCCGACACATCTTGCGCTGTATCGCCAGCATAGACCTGCTCATAATTGACCCCCGTATAATGAAATGCGCCATCGCTGATCGTCGCTGTACTGAAATCAGCTAGCACCTCGTCAGTCAAGGGCTCAAAAATCCCATCAACAATCTGATCTAAGGGGTAAGCCTCCAGACGAGCCACCTGCAGACTCACAGGGATAATGAGCAGAGCAATCAAGAAAATAGTCGTCACCAGCTTCTGCCAGAAGGTAGACTTGCGCTCAGCAAAAATCCTCCTCGCAGGAAATAGACTCGTAAAGTAGGAAACGGGGTAAGAATTCATCTTGAACCTTTCTAAAATTTCAACTTCAAAATAATAAATACTATAGCATAATTTACAGCATTTTGCGACTATTGATACAGCTGTCTGCTTGATTTTAGAGCGGACAAATAAGAAAATCTGAGACTCTGTTCAGCCTCAGATTCACCCATGGTAAATATCTTATCCCTTTGTACCACCACTTGTCAGTCCTGATACAAAATTCTTTTGCAAGAAGAAGAAGAGAACAGAGATAGGGACAGCGATGAGAATAGCTCCAGCTGCAAAGAGAGTTACTTTTTGGTCTTTAGTATCGGAGATGAAGGTTTGTAGCCCAACAGCGACAGTATAGTATTCTGGCTGACGGAGTAAGAATTTCGCCAACATGAAGTCCCCAAAAGGTCCCATGAAAGCCCAGAGGGCTTGGACTGCAATCATTGGACGCACGAGCGGCAAGACAATCTGGTAGAAAGTACGGAAGTGTCCCGCTCCGTCCAGCTTAGCGGATTCGTCTAAGTCATACGGAACTGTGTCAAAATAACCCTTCATCAGCCAGGCATTCATCGGAATACCGCCACCGACATAAATCAAGATGAGGAACCAGTATTGGTTGAGAGCGTTGAAGAGCCACGCCATAACGAAATAAGCGGTCAAGGCTGCCATGGTTGGCACCATCTGGATAACCAAGAAGAAAATGAGACTCTTCTTACGACCGACAAAGTTGTAACGACTATAGGCATACCCTGTCAGCGTGATAACGGTCACCTGAATCAGCATGGTAAAGAAAGCCACAATCAAGGTATTGGTATACCAGCGGATATAGAGGGTTTCTGTAAAGAGACGATGGAAATTATTCAAGGTCCATTTTTGCGCCAAATCAAGAGTAAAGGCTGTTACATTTCCTGCACGAAAGGCTGAACTGACGGTCACGGCTAATGGAAAGAGAACAATCACTGACAAAATAAGGAGATAGGCGTAGGTCCAAAATTGTGTCCAAAAACGTTTAAATTTCAATGATTTTATCATCTATCTGTCCTCCATATCGAATGCATTGAACTTCTTAAAGGTGATCAGTGATACAGAAATCACGATGAGAGAGATAATCAAGGTTACTGCTGATGCCATTGAGAATTGTGGAGAGGTCTGGGTCGTTAATTTGTAAATCCAAGAAATCAGGATATCTGTTGAACCAGCTCCGCCACCGACGCTACCTGGTCCACCATTATTAAAGAGGTAGATGATAGAGAAGTTATTGAAGTTAAAGGTATATTGAGAAATAAAGGTTGGTGCGGCAACAGCCATAATCATTGGCAGGGTGATTTTCCAGAATTTTTGCATGGCGGTAGCACCGTCCACCACTGCTGCTTCGTACAAGTCTTGTGGAATAGACTGCAAGATACCAGAAACTAGAATATAGATATAAGGGAAGCCTAGCCAGCCTTGCACCATGATAACTGCAACTTTTGTCCAGGTTGGGTCCGTCTTCCACGGTACGATGCCAAAGTCTAAGAAGGGCAAAATTTTCTCAAAAAACGGAAGTACTTGAACGTTCATCGCCCCGATTGAGTCATTGAAGAAATTACTGAAACTCATGATGGTGATAAAGGCTGGAACAGCCCAAGGCAAAAGGAAAATTACCCCGAAAATCCGTTTAAATTTGATAAATTTCTGATTGGCGATAATAGCCGTCGCAATCCCAATCACAATTTGCAAGGTTGAGGCAGCAAGCGTCCAGATAAAGGTCCAAATCAATACATTTGAAAAGGCCTTACGGAAAGTGCTGAGCTGTACAATATTCGTAAAGTTCTTCAGGCCAACCCAATCCAGGAGCTTGTAAGGTGGGATGTGACGGAAATCATAGTTGGTGAAGGCGATAAAGAGAGTAACCAGCACAGGGAAGACAATGGCAAAGGCCATAGCTAGATAGGCTGGGATAATCAGCAGGTAAGGGAAGCCATTTTCATAAATGGATGTCAAGGTTTCCTTAGCTGTGATTGGCACTTTTTGTCCGTCATTCAGTAGTTCTGCTGTGTGTTTAGCATCTCGCATACTCACGACATGGAAAATGCCCATCAAGACAAAGACAATGAGCTGGATAGAACCCTTAATCAATAGGAAAAGGGAGTGGTCTACCACTGGAGTGGAGCCGAGTGTGAATAGTCCGACCATTGCAGGAATACCAAATACAATCAATACTACAATTTCTAGTAGAAAGACTGCTAATAGAATGCCGCCCTTTGCCTTTTGCCCGTTATAAAATTGCCCAAGTCCCGGAATAAGCGAGAGCCACATGGCCTTTTGGGGATTCTGCTTTTGATTCTCTTGTGACATGTGATTAGTCCTTTCTGTTCTGTTTGTAAATGACGAAGCCATTATTTAGGAGTTGCCCATCTTCATATAGATGAGAAATCAAGATGTTTTCTACCTTCACGGGAGAAGGCGCCGATTGATTGATGAGTAAGATAATTTGTTCATCCTCGGATTGACGCACTACTCGCAATAGATTTTCTTGCCCGTAAATCCGTGTCGTTCCGTCTTGGATGATGTTTTCCTTTCTCAGCTGAATGAGTTGGCGAATGATTTCAAGAAAATCCTTATCCCAATCCTCTTCCTTCCAATTCATACACCTGCGACAATCGGGATCGTAGCCCCCTGCCATGGCGATTTCTGTTCCATAATAGAGACAGGGAATCCCTACAAAAGTCATCAGTAAAGCCGTTGCGGCTAATAGCTTTTCTTTTGATTCTCCAACTTGGGTAAAGAAGCGGTGCGTATCATGCGAATCCAATAAATTTAGATTCATCTGATTCACAGCTGTGGTATTGCGCATCAAGATGTTGTTTAACTTTTCGGACATTTCTTGCGCCGTACAATTTCCCGTCGCAAAATAATTAAGACAAGCCTTGGTAAAGGCGTAATTCATGATTCCATCGTATTGGTCGCCCATCAGGTACGGATAAGCATCGTGCCAATTTTCACCAATCAAAACGGCATCTGGCTTCTCAGCCTTAACGGCTCTTCGAAATTGTCGCCAGAAGTCGTGCGAGACCTCGTCAGAGACATCTAAGCGCCAGCCATCAATGTCAAATTCACGAATCCAGTACAAGCCCACATCAATCAAGTAAGCTTGCACAGCAGGATTTGAGGTATTCCACTTGGGCATGTAAGAACAGGCCGCGAAGGTCTCGTAGTTGACCACTTCTTGATTAACGGCATCTCCATCAATCATAAACCAATCAAAATATCTAGATGCTCGTCCTTTGTCAATGACATCTTGGAAAATGGAAATCCGATCACTGGCGTGGTTGAAGACAGCATCTAAGATGACGTGCATTCCCATACCGTGAGCCTGGTCAATCAACGCCTTCAAACTGACAGATGAACCAAACTGAGCATCAACCGCATAATAATCGTAAATATCGTATTTGTGATTGCTGATGGATTTAAAGATTGGAGTCAGATAAAGAGTGTTGACTCCCAAACGCTGAAGATAGTCCAATTTTTGTCGAATACCTTCTAAATCCCCACCTGCAAAACTCTTCGGCTTAGGGAGCTCTCCCCAAGCCATGTCAATGTAGGAAGTGTCTTTTCTCTCATCTCCTTGATAAAAGCGATCAACGAATATCTGATAGAAAACAGATGATTTTGTCCATTCAATCCGCCTATGAATATCTGCTGGATTGATATAAGGCATCTGGAAGAAATTGTAAAATCCTACACTAAAATCGAAATCTTCTGTGATCCCATCTTCACTGAAATAGTAGGTTTTCCCTTGATCTTGAATTTTAAAAATATAAGCCAAGCGCACATCGGATAACTTCAAGGTCACTTCAAAGTAGGCATGAGTGTGGTCAATGTAGCGGACAGACAGCTTTTTTTCTTCACGTTCAAACTGGTAATGGTACTTATTTCCAAACACCAGCGAAATCGGTAAGTTCGCATCTTCTTTCGCCACACGAAGGCGAATGGTCAGCTCATGGTCACTTTCAGCGAAGCAATATCTAGAATCTGGTATGTGCAGAAAACCTGCAATATTCATTAGATGGTGTATCCTTTCTGATCTATTCAACTTTTTATCCCTTCATCTGACGAGACAAAGAGATAAAAAGCTGAACAGAAATATATCTGAATCAGCTTTTTTGACGAGAAGTATTATTCAGTATATTTTTGTTCAATAGCTTCTTCGATAGCTGTTACAGCAGTTTTAGCTGCATCTTCTGGTTCTTCAGTACCAGATGCTACGTTGAAGAACATAGTTGCACCTGGGTCCCAAACTTCAGCCATTTCAGGGATATTTGGCATTGGTTGTGCATCAGCAAATTGGGCGATAACTGCTGAAGTCAATTCGTTACCTTGCTCAGATGCGTATTCGCGAGCTTTTGTATTGGCTGGAATTTCTTGAGTTGCATCGTAGAAGGCTTTTTGGTTTTCTTCATTTGTTACAAAGTCAAGGAATTGTTGTGCAGCATCTTTTTTCTCAGTGTAGTTTGAGATAACCCAAGCTTTACCACCACCAAAGGCTTCGTATTTACCACCATTTACAAGAGTTGGAATTTGTGCAACACCGTAGTTCACACCAGCTTCTGCATAGGATGCAGCTGCCCATGGACCATCGATAATGGCACCAGCTTTACCAGTTGTGAATTGTTCAGCGATGAAATCTCCAGCTTTGGTAGTATCTTGCATACCTTGAGGCCACATGCCATACCATTTTTGAGCGTATTCCAAAGCTTCAACAGTACCTGCGTTACCAAGACCGATATCGGATGCGTCTGTACCATTTTCACCAAAGACATAACCACCGTAACCCGCTACCAAACCATAACCGTAGTAGAAGTTTGTCCAGTTTGCCAAGAAGCCAACTGCTTTTCCTTCTTCACTAGAGAAGGCAAATTTAGAATCTTCTTGAAGTGCTTCCAATTCTTCGAATGTAGTTGGTGCTGTAGAAATCAAGTCTTTATTGTAGTAAAGAACGAGCGTTTCGATAACAGCTGGTGCACCATACACTGTGCCATCAATCGTTACAAGGCTTTGTGTTGTATCATCGTAGTCAGCGACATTGCCAAGTTCCACTTCAGCAATCTGGCCTTCAGTACCCAAACTACCTACACGGTCGTATGGTGCGATGAAGACATCTGGAGAAGCTCCTGTTGGGCCATCTGTTGACAATTTATCTAGGGTATCTGTCATCGCTTCTTCTTTTACTTCAATGCTAACGCCAGTTTCTTCTTCAAATTCATCTTTGATGCTGTTGATATATTCTACGTAGCCACTGTCAACAGATACAACCAATGAATCTGAGCCAGATTCTTCAGAACTTGAGTTGCTGGATGATCCTGAACAAGCAGCAAGTACAGCTGTTGATGCAGTAAGAAGAGCAACGCTCTTAAGCAATTTGTGTTTCATATTCTTCCTCCTAAGAATAAAAAATGTGTTTCTAGAAAAGTTTGAATTAACGCAAACGTTTTCTTAAGTTATCTATACTATACTACAATTCGAAATCGTTTTCAAGTGTTTTTTATTCAAAAATTTAAGATTTTTTTAAGAAACATTTCAAAAAACTGTGGACATATAATAGTAGAAATAGGCTGACAA
>CAUTON010000069.1:0-7425 GCA_963539895.1 uncultured Streptococcus sp.
GTCCAATAGTCCCTGAGCCATCTTCGTTCTTAGTCGCACTCATGATGACGATACGGTCAGCCAATGTCATCGCTTCTGTCTGGTCGTGGGTTACGTAGATTGTCGTTGCCCCGATACGGCGAGTGATTTTAGCAATTTCAGTACGCATAGAGACACGCAATTTAGCATCCAAGTTTGACAAAGGTTCGTCCATCAGGAAGACTTTGGCATCACGGACGATGGCACGACCCATGGCTACACGTTGGCGTTGACCACCTGAAAGGTCTGCTGGTTTCCGTTGCAAGAATTCTGTCAATCCGAGAATTTCAGCAGCTTCTTTCACACGACGGTCAATTTCATCTTTAGAATATTTACGAAGCTTGAGACCGAAGGCCATGTTATCGTAAACGCTCATGTGTGGATAAAGGGCATAGTTTTGGAATACCATGGCGATGTCACGGTCTTTCGGTGCCACATCGTTGACCAACGTATCATCGATATAGATTTCCCCTTCTGTCACTTCTTCCAGACCTGCAATCATCCGAAGAGTAGTTGATTTCCCACAACCTGAAGGTCCAACGAAAACGATAAATTCTTTATCTTTGACATCCAAGTCAAAATTTTCAACTGAATAATGTTTGCTATTTGGATATTTTTTGAAGACTTTATTTAATTTTAAATTTACCATAATCGGCCTCACTTTCTTTATGATCTTAGTATAAATGAAACCGTTTTACATTTCTATATCAATCTGCCTAAAAACAAAAAAATCTTTTGAGCAAGGTGCACAAAAGATTAAAAATGTTCATCTAGAATCAGTCCATAGCAGAGAGCTAAATCAGTCAAATCCTTGAGCTGGAGACCAGTTTGCTCATACCACTTGTCCAAGCGATACTGGAGGGTATTGCGGTGAATGTAGAGATGCTGTGCGGCCTTCGTGAGGACCGCTCCCTCTTCCCACAGGGCAAAAATCACCTGATCCATGTCTTCTTGCTGGCTAATCATGCGTTTTAATTGGTTCGAAATCCAATCTAATTTGAGGGCTGCTTGACTTTGCCCCCAGAGGAAAAGTTTTGGAAAACGAATGCAAATAGCTTGGCTATGCGTCTGGCGCCAGACTTTATAAAGAGCCGCTTCTTGGGCAAAAAGATCTGGCAAACTGTCTGCTGCAACTTCTGACCAAACCTGCCCGATAAAAATCGTCATTCGTAAACCAAAGTCAAACTGCAGTGCTTCTAAAACGCCGTCCATTGACTCGGCAAGGTTATTAATAAAGGTCTGATCCACGATGCACACGATATCGCTCGGACTCGTCTGGAAGGCTGTTTGATAGTTTGGCAGCACATCAGCAATCACCTGCAGCCATTCGGGCACATTCTTGACGGGAATTTCCTGATTCCAGATATGCAGATGGACAAATTGCAGCTTGTTTGGCAGATGGGGAGCTGGTGCTTTTTTGGATAGAAAGTAATCAGATATGGGCCCGTAACTTTCTGCCTCTTGCTTACTAGCTTGCAACAAATCTAGCAAAGCTGCCTCTCGTTCAGTTAGCTGCTCCGTCGGCAATTTGTACCAGCGCTGTCCACCCATTTCAATCGCCCCACTTGCTGGTGCGTGGAGGATTTCTCCACCTGGAAATAAGGTTAGAATTTCGTCGATAGCCATGCCGTTTACCTCATTTCTTCTTCGACCTTCTGGATGCACCAGTTAATCAGTTCCTCCAAGCGCTCGGTTTGCTCCGTCATATGAAGATAGCCCATGACCGCTTCAAAGCCTGTCGACATCTTGTAGGTGATGATGTCGGTATTTTTAGCCTTGGTGTTGGTGTTGGCATTGCGGCCACGGCGGTAGATATCTTCTTCGGTCTCGGTCAATATTTTTTCATCCAACATGGTCTGAATAAGACTAGCTTGAGCCTTGGCAGAGACATAGTGGGTGGCTAGACGGTGCAGTTGATTGGGCTTGGTCAACCCTTTGAAAATCAGGTGTCTCCGCACATAAACAGAGTAGATAGCATCCCCTTCAAAGGCCAGAGCAATCCCATTTATCAGGGTCACATCGACAGACTTAGTCACGCTGCCACCTCACACCATCTTTGGTGTCCAGAAGCTTGATACCTCTAGCAGCCAGCTGGTCACGGATGGCATCTGCTGTCGCAAAATCTCGATCTGCACGCGCTGCCTGACGCTGTTCAATTAATTTTTCAATCTCGTCACCCAGCACTTCTTCTGTAAAGACGATACCGAAAACCTGCAAGATTTCTGCAAACCCGTCCTTGATTTCCTGATTGTAATTGCCCGAGTTAATCCATTTGGCCAGCTCAAAGACGACCGTAATGCCGTTAGCCGTGTTGAAATCCTCATCCATAGCAGCTGTAAAGTCTTGGACAAATTTTTCAAAGGTAGGCATATCAGCCATCTCTGTAAAAGGCTGTTCAAAGGTGTTTTTCAGGTATTTGAGATTGGCTGTCGCGTCGTGGATGGCTTTTTCTGTAAAATTGATCGGCTTGCGATAATGCTGTGTCGCTAGGAAAAAGCGCAGGACCTGTCCATCGACTGTTTTCAGGGCATCGTGAACTGTCACAAAGTTCCCCAAAGACTTGGACATTTTTTCATTGTCCACGTTAACGAAGCCGTTGTGCATCCAGTAGTTGACAAATTTGTGGCCAGTCTTGGCTTCTGACTGGGCAATTTCATTGGTATGGTGAGGGAATTCCAAATCGGCACCGCCGCCATGGATATCGATGGTATCACCCAACAGCTCAGTCGCCATGACCGAACACTCAATATGCCAGCCAGGGCGCCCCGCACCCCATGGACTCTCCCAAGAAACCTCGCCTGGCTTGGCCGCCTTCCAAAGGGCGAAGTCGACAGGATTTTCCTTGCGAGCTGTTTCTTCATCTGTCCGCCCAGAAGCACCGATAACCAAATCTTCCAAAGTTTTATTGGCTAATTTGGCATAGTCAGCTGACTTCTCAACACGAAAATAAACATCGCCCTCTGACTCATAAGCAAAGCCTTTTTCCACCAAATCTGCAACAAAATCAATAATCTCATCCATATAGTCGATAACCCGCGGGTGAGTGCTGGCAGGCTTGACTCCGAGGGCGGCTGTATCTTCCATAAAAGCAGCGATGAACTTATCAGATAGCTCTTTTGTAGTCATATTGCTTTCCGCAGCTGCTTTGATAATCTTGTCGTCCACATCAGTGAAGTTAGAAACGTAGGTCACCTCATAGCCACAGTACTCAAAATACCGACGCACGGTATCAAAAGCGACCGTTGAGCGGCCATTCCCCACGTGAATGTAGTTGTAAACAGTCGGTCCACAGACATACATCTTGACCTTGCCCTCTTCAAGCGGGATAAATTCCCGCAAGGAACGCGTCATGGTATCGTAGATTTTAATCGTCATTTTCTCTTTTTCCAATCTAGGTAAAGTCTGCTAAGAGTCACTAAGGTTAACAACACCCAAGCCACTGCGAAAATCCATCTCCCCTGAAGGGCGTAAAAAACGGTCAGGACAATATAGCAGATAATGAGAAGGAGATAACCTCCATATTGTTTTAAAAAATTGTTCATGTTACTGAATTTCCTCTACATATTGAGCAATCGCTAGCGCCACTTCAAAAAAGGTCACCACATCCAGATGGCGTTCTTCCTTGCGAGTCTCCCAGACATTTTCATGATGATTGACATAGTCCGCTGTGTAGAAAAATTGGTAGACAGAGGCTCTTCTAAACTGTGCCCAAGCCATAATAGCTGACGCTTCCATATCGACGACCGTTGCTCCAGCAGCTAGCCGTCTTTTCACCTTATCGGCTGTCTCGCGATAAAAGGCGTCCGTCGTCCAGGTTTTAGCCCGAACGTGCTCAATTTCTGCCTTATCCAAGGCAGCTTCCATGGTCAAAATCAAATTTTCCTCATAAGAAATCTCGTCACTAGCTGGCGCATAGTGATAGCTAGTCCCTTCATCTCGTAAAGCTGATACTGGCAAGATAATCTTGTGGACAGCAATGGTCTTGTCCAAAACACCACAGGAACCCAGTACGATAAAGTTTTTGAAACCACGAGCTTTCAACTCTTCCAGCTGCCCGACTGCCATGGGAGCTCCAATAATGGCCATCATGACGGCGACTCTCAAGCCATCTTTTTCGTAGATGTACCAAGGATGATGACCATTTAGAGAGTGCAACTCACCGCCAGAACGAGACTCAGGCAGGGCCGCAATTCTGTCTACAATTTCTCCATCAAAAGAGAAAATCAGGGTATCACAAATCTCACCATTTCCACGCACACCCAAGCCATCTGGCTCAATAACCGCAGGTACATCTTCAAATTCGTCTAACAACATAGGTTTCCCTCACAAATTCGCTGAGTGCATGCTGTCTTCTCGCATCTTTTCCAGTTTTGAAGTGTAGTAACGGCCTTCGCGTTCTTCTTCGATTTGGTGGATGACTAGGTCATCTTTTTTACCGTGTACACGGACAACCTTAGCTGGGATGCCAACGACCGTCACCTCCGGCGGAACGTCGGCTACGACAACAGCTGCCGCTCCGACCTTAGCATAGGCCCCAATCTCAATCGGCCCAATGACCTGAGCATGAGCTGAAATCAGTGCTCCTTTACGGACAGTCGGATGGCGTTTCCCAACGTCTTTTCCCGTGCCACCAAGGGTGACCCCATGATAGAGCATGACGCCCTCCTCGACGATAGCCGTCTCGCCGATGACTAGGCCCGAACCGTGGTCAATGAAGACTCCAGCCCCAATCTCCGCGCCAGGATGAATCTCAATCTGAGTCCAGAACCGCCAAAACTGACTGTGCATGCGGCCCAAAAGCTTGAAACCGTGCGTCCAGAGAAAATGAGAGAGGCGATGAGCCGCCAAGGCCTTAACCCCAGGATAGGTCAGCAGCACCTCTAAGCTATTGCGCGCTGCTGGGTCATATTCTTTCACAATGTCAATGGTTTTCTTCCACCAGCCCATACTGCCTCCTTATGTGAAAAGGCCCGGACTTGGTCCCTAGCCTCTTCACCCTATTGATTTGTCTTATTTCTCAACCTTGTGAAACTTAAATTCCCCAAAGCTGTTTGATTCTTTTTTCTCGTTTTTGTGAGAATGGTTGTGCTTGTCGTGATGACGACGAGGGCGTTCGCTACGCTCTTTCTTGTCTTCTTCCAGATTTTCAGGTTTTGGAAGCAGAGCTTTCATAGAAGCATCGACACGACCTTTTTCATCAATTTTCATGACTTTGACCGTCACTGTATCACCGATTTCCACCAAGTCTTCGACTCGATTGGTCCGTGTCCAAGACATTTCTGAGATGTGAACGAGAGCGTCAGTCTTGTCAAAAAGGTTGACAAAGGCACCGAATTTCTCGATACGAACCACTTTTGCCTCGTACACTTCACCAACTTTAGCTTCACGAATGAGTCCTGCAATGATTTCCTTAGCACGGTTGATGGCATCTTGGTCAGGTGAGAAGATAGACACCAGACCATCGTCGTCGATGTCAATTTTCACACCAGTTTCCGCGATAATCTTGTCGATGGTTTCGCCGCCTTTACCGATGACAATCTTAATCTTGTCAACAGGAATGGTAATGGTATCAATCTTCGGAGCTGTTGGCGCAAGCTCTGCCCGTGGCTCAGCAATCGTTGCCTCAATCAAGTCAAGGATTTCAAAGCGGGCTTTCTTAGCCTGCGCTAGTGCTTCTTCCAAGATTTGTGGGGTAATCCCTTCAATCTTGATGTCCATTTGCAGGGCAGTAATCCCGTCACGGGTACCAGCCACCTTGAAGTCCATGTCGCCAAAGTGGTCTTCCAGACCTTGAATGTCGGTCAGGACAGTGTAGTTTGTCCCGTCGGAGATGAGTCCCATGGCAATCCCAGCAACAGGCGCCTTAATCGGCACACCACCAGCCATGAGGGCAAGCGTGCCCGCACAGATAGAGGCTTGAGAGGAAGAACCGTTGGACTCGATAACTTCAGCTACCAAACGGATAGCATATGGGAATTCTTCAAGACTTGGCAAGACTTGTGCCAACGCCCGTTCACCGAGAGCTCCGTGACCAATCTCACGACGACCAGCAGCCCCGTAACGACCTGTCTCACCGACAGAATACTGTGGGAAGTTGTAGTGGTGCAAGAAACGTTTCTTGTACTCAGGATCCAAACCATCGATGATTTGGGTTTCACCCATCGGAGCCAGGGTCAAAACTGACAAGGCCTGCGTTTGCCCACGAGTGAAAAGGCCTGAGCCGTGTACTTTTGGCAAGAAGTCGATTTGCGCATCCAGGGGACGGATTTCATCGACTTTACGGCCGTCAGGACGAACCTTGTCTTCTGTGATGAGGCGACGCACTTCGGCGTGTTCCATTTGTTCTAGGATTTCCGCCACGTCACGCATGATGGTAGCAAGGTTTTCGTCCTCTGCGTAGCGCTCTTGGTAGACTGCGATGACACGCTCTTTGACAGTCTCTGTCGCTGCTTCGCGGGCTTTTTTCTCCTCGACTTGGACCGCAGCTTGCAGGTCAGCATTGTAGGCTGCCACGATTTCAGCTTGGAGATTGGCGTCGACTTGGAGGAGTTCAACTTCCGCTTTTTCCTTGCCGACAGCAGCTACGATTTCTTCTTGGAAGGCGATCAGTTCTTGGATGGCCTTGTGACCAACCAGCAGGGCCTCCAACATGATGTCTTCGGATAGTTCTTTAGCACCTGATTCCACCATATTGATGGCTTCCTTGGTTCCTGCCACGGTCAATTCCAAAGCTGACGCTTCTTTTTGTGCCCTGTCTGGATTGATGATAAATTCCCCATCGATATAAGCCACCTGCACACCAGCGATTGGACCATTAAAGGGAATGTCTGAGATAGAGAGCGCAAGTGATGAGCCAAACATAGCTGCCATTGGCGCGCTGGCATTTTCATCATAGGAAAGAACGGTGTTAATGACCTGCACTTCATTGCGGAATCCTTCGGCAAACATGGGACGAATCGGACGGTCAATCAGACGTGCGGTCAGAGTCGCATCGGTCGATGGACGGCCCTCCCGCTTCATAAAGCCGCCAGGGAACTTGCCTGCAGCATACATCTTTTCTTCATAGTTGACTTGCAAGGGGAAGAAATCGCCTGTGGCCATTTTTTTCGACATGACGGCTGCGGTCAGGACAGTTGATTCTCCGTATCGGACGACAGTTGCGCCGTTGGCTTGCTTGGCTACTTGGCCGACTTCGACCACAAGCGGTTTGCCAGCAAAGGTCAGTTCAAAGGTTTGTTTTGACATGGTATTCTCCAAAAATAGATTTACGTGTTTTCTACAAAGAACAAGAAAGAAGCCATTTCCTCTTCTTTGCATAAAACCACGTATCCCAACTATTTTACCATATTCTAGATGAAAATTACAGATAAAGTGAACGCGAAAAAAAGAAAAAAGCTGGGAAATCCC
>CAUTON010000070.1:0-7304 GCA_963539895.1 uncultured Streptococcus sp.
TCAGTTTCGATATAATGTTAGAAAACGATTGCAAGAAGGAGATTTTCGATGAAAGAGACCTACATCATGGCCATTGACCAAGGAACGACCAGTTCACGGGCTATTATTTTTGATAAAAAAGGGTGGGCAGTGTCCAGCTCGCAGAAGGAATTTCCGCAGATTTTTCCCCAGGCTGGCTGGGTAGAGCACGATGCCAATGAAATCTGGCATTCGGTCCGGTCGGTCATTGCAGGCGCTTTTATCGAAAGCGACATCAAGCCAGAGCAAATCGAGGCTATCGGCATTACCAATCAGCGGAAGACAACTCTTGTCTGGGATAAGGCAACCGGCCAGCCCATCTACAACGCCATCGTTTGGCAGTCTCGGCAGACAGCGGATTTGGCCGAGTAGCTCAAGCAGGATGGACACACCGACATGATTCATGAAAAGACCGGGCTGGTCATCGATGCCTATTTTTCGGGGTGGATTTTAGATCATGTCGAGGGAGCGCAGGAGCGGGCTGAAAAGGGTGAGTTGCTTTTTGGGACCATCGATACCTGGCTGGTCTGGAAGCTGACAGATGGCAAGGTCTATGTGACGGACTATTCCAATGCTTCCCGCACCATGCTCTACAATATTAAGGTACTCCAGTGGGATGATGAAATCCTAGCCCTCCTCAACATTCCAAAAATCATGTTACCAACTGTCAAGTCCAACTCGGAGATTTACGGCCGTACTGAATCCTTCCACTTTTACGGAAGTCAAGTGCCAATCGCAGGCATGGCAGGCGACCAGCAGGCTGCCCTCTTTGGCCAGCTAGCCTTTGAGCCAGGGAAAATCAAAAATACCTATGGGACAGGGTCCTTTATCATCATGAATACCGGCCAAGACATGCAACTGTCCAAAAATAATCTGGTTACCACTATTGCCTATGGACTGGACGATCAAGTCAACTATGCCCTAGAAGGTTCCATTTTTATTGCTGGGCCAGCCATCCAGTGGTTGCGGGATGGGCTAGAAATGATAGAATCCTCAAAAGAGTCAGAAAATCTGACCTTTGCTTCGACCAGCCAAGATGAAGTTTACGTAGTCCCAGCCTTTACAGGGGTCGGAGCTCCCTACTGGGATTCCAATGCGCGAGGTGCAGTTTTCGGGCTGACACGTGGTAGTACAAAGGCTGACTTTGCTAAGGCGACACTCCAGTCTATCGCTTATCAAGTGCGAGATGTTATTGACACCATGCAGTTGGACTCAGGAATTGCCATTGAGCAACTGCGGGTGGACGGAGGTGCGGCGATGAACAGTTATCTTCTTCAGTTCCAGGCGGATATTTTGGGCATCGATATTGCTAGAGCCAGCAACCTTGAAACAACGGCTCTCGGTGCAGCCTTCTTGGCTGGACTTGCTGTTGGTTATTGGAAAGACCTAGAGGGACTTAAAGGCCTAAATGGGACCAGTCGCCTCTTTGAGCCTGTTATGTCAGTTGAGCGAAAAGAAGAGCTCTACAAGGGCTGGAAGCGAGCTGTCAAGGCTACTCAAGCATTTGCCAAAGAAGACTAAAAAACTCTGAGACGCCCGTCTCAGAGTTTTTTCTTTTATGCGCGTGCTTGGTCAAAGAGTTCCTTGACTTGGGCAATTGTATCAGTTGTCGCAATCTTGCCACGGAGTTTGGCTGCTCCAGCGGTACCGCGTAGGTAATGAGGTGCTAGTCCACGAAATTCGCGGACAGCTACCTTTTCACCTTTTAGATTTGCCAGACGTGTCAGGTGATCGAATGCCACGTCCAATTTCTTGGCAAATGGCAGGTCAGGCAACTCTTCACCTGTCTCAAAGAAATGGTTGATTTGGGTGAAGAGATAAGGGTTGTTCATGGCTGCGCGGCCAATCATGACAGCATCCACACCGATTTCCTCAATCATGAGCTTGGCGTCGTGAACGCTACGCACATCGCCATTACCGATGAAAGGAATCTTAGTGATAGCCTTGGAGACATGGGCTAGGGTCTCGTGATCACAAGTCCCTGTGTACATCTGCTCGCGAGTGCGTCCGTGCATGGCAAGGGCAGAGACACCTGCTGACTCAGCAGCCAGAGCATTTTCTACAGCCAGAGAGCTGTCAGACCAACCTGTCCGCATCTTGACGGTCAGCGGGATGTCGAGAACGGAAGTCACTTCCTTGACGATGTGGTAAATCTTGTCAGGGTCCTTGAGCCACTTGGCACCAGCTTCATTTTTGACGACCTTGTTGACCGGGCAGCCCATGTTGATGTCGACGATGTCGGCTTTGGTGTTGGTTTGGATGAAGTCGGCTGCTCGCTTGAGCCCCTCGGCGTCGCCGCCGAAAAGCTGGATGGACATGGGGTGCTCAGTTTCATCAATGTGAAGCATGTGGAGGGTCTTCTCATTATTATAGAGGAGGCCTTTTTCGGAAATCATTTCCATGACCACAAGCCCTGCCCCAAATTCCTTGGCGATGGTGCGAAAGGCGGAGTTGGTCACCCCTGCCATGGGAGCAAGCACCGTGCGGTGGGGAATTTCCACATTACCAATCGTAAAGGAGGAATTGAGTTTAGTCATGGGCCAGTTCCTCCAAGTCCGCTTCAGTGAAGTTGTATTTCTCACCGCAAAATTGGCAGACGATCTCTGCCCCGTGGTCTTCGGCCGCCATGGCAAGGAGCTCTGCTTGTCCAAGAGTGATCAGAGCGCCCTCGAAACGCTCACGCGAGCAATCACAGACAAAGCCGATTTCCTCTTCTGAGAGGACTTTGTAGTCCTCATCACCATAGATGGCAGTAAGCAAGGCGTCAATGTGATTGTCAGAAGCAAGGAGCGTCGAGATGGCTGGCATGTGTTGGATGCGGTCTTCGTAGCGGGCAATTTCTTCCTCAGTCGCACCTGGTAGGACCTGGAGCATAAAGCCGCCAGCAACTTTGACCTTGTCATCTGCGTCCAGGAGGACATTGAGCCCAACAGCGGACGGGGTCTGCTCAGACTCGGTCAGGTAGTAGGCAAAGTCTTCGCCAATTTCACCTGTGATGAGAGGCGTGGTCGAGGTATAGGGATTGCCAATACCGTAGTCGATGATAACCACAAAATGGCCATCCCCAACTAGAGGACCTACAATGACTTCGCCAGTAGCGGTCTTCTTATAGTCCAAATAGGGATTTTGCAAGTAGCCTTTTACGTGTCCTGCTGTATCCGCTACGCTGATGATAGCACCAGTTGCTCCATCGCCAAGGACCTTGAGAGTAACTTTGCTATCGCCTTTTTGATTGGCTGCGAGAATTTGGTTGGCAATCAGAGTGCGGCCGAGAGCGACTGTAGAGGATGCCATAGCATCGTGTTTTTCCTGTGCCGTGCGGACTGTTTCCGTTGAATCTAGCACATAGGCCCGAAAAGATCCTGATTCCGAAATTGATTTAATGATTTTATCCATAGCTATTAGTTTAACAAAAATCAAGGAAAAAATCAGCAAGATAGGATTGAAACTGTTAAGCTGCTCTGCTATTTAAAAGCTGCTCGACCCACCTGAATCTGAATGATGAGGGCTAATAGCCAGATGAAGGCACCCATGGCGTGAAAGCCGATTTTGGCTAGACCAGAGATGGCTTGACCGTCCAGGCCAAATGGATAAAAGAAGATGGCAATGCCGATAGCCAGCAAAAGTGCTGCTGCCACGCGGATAGCTGTGAAATGCTTTTGAGGAATGATGAGGTTTTTCATGGTTTGGTCCGTCCTTTCTTGGTAGGTTTCCGGGGTCAGTCGCTGGGCGCTGAGCAAGTCAGCGATGGAGATGTTTAGGATACGGCAGAGCTCAGGCATGAGAGCCGGGTCTGGCAAACTCCGACCCGTCTCCCACTTGGAGACAGCCTGCGGGGTCACGTGCAGTTGCTCAGCCAGGATTTTTTGCGTCAGCTGCAGCTCCGTTCTCTCTTTAGCGATGAAGCTGCCGATGTCTTTGAGGTTCATGATGGTCACCGTTCTTTCTAGGATTATTGTAACAAGAAAGGCAAAAAATGCCTATCAACCAGTGGTTGAGTCCAACAAAAGAAGTTGATTTTAAAGTATTGACAGCAATGAAAATGCATTCACTGGAAATCTACGAAAAAAATAGCAAAATCCCTTGCAATTACAATGATAATCTGTTAAACTACTATGGTGCTGTGAAAAAGGCAGCTGTAGCTTTGATGCAAGAGGTTGCGACACGCTCGGTTGCATTGCCACGCGACCCGTGTAGGTTTTCTTGCGGAGCTAGCCTATTATCTTAAATAGACGAAAAGGAGAACAAGATGGCAAACAAAAAAATCCGCATCCGCTTGAAAGCGTACGAACACCGTACACTTGATACAGCAGCTGCAAAAATCGTAGAAACTGCTACTCGTACAGGTGCAGAAGTTGCTGGACCAGTTCCGCTTCCAACTGAACGCAGTCTCTACACAATCATTCGCGCGACTCACAAGTACAAAGATTCTCGTGAACAGTTCGAAATGCGTACACACAAACGTTTGGTAGATATCATCAACCCAACTCAAAAAACAGTTGACGCTTTGATGAAATTGGATCTTCCAAGTGGTGTAAACGTAGAAATCAAACTTTAATCTAAAGCTTGATCCAGAGCATGAAAAACGCTCGTTAAAAACTTTTTGAATAAAAAACTATAGAAAAGGAACTATTTTCTCATGACAAAAGGAATCTTAGGGAAAAAAGTGGGAATGACTCAAATCTTCACTGAATCTGGTGAATTTATCCCTGTTACTGTCATCGAAGCAACTCCAAACGTTGTTCTTCAAGTGAAAACTGTTGAAAACGACGGCTATGCAGCTGTTCAAGTTGGTTTTGACGACAAACGTGAAGTATTGAGCAACAAACCTGCCAAAGGCCATGTCGCAAAAGCGAATACGGCTCCTAAGCGCTTCATCCGTGAATTCAAAAATATTGAAGGCTTGGAAGTTGGCGCTGAAATTACTGTTGACACTTTCGCGGCCGGCGATATCGTTGATGTAACTGGTACAACTAAAGGTAAAGGTTTCCAAGGTGTTATCAAACGCCATGGTCAGTCACGTGGTCCAATGGCTCACGGTTCTCGTTACCACCGTCGTCCAGGTTCAATGGGACCTGTTGCTCCTAACCGTGTTTTCAAGGGTAAAAAACTTGCAGGACGTATGGGTGGCAACCGTGTAACCATTCAAAACCTTGAAGTGGTACAAGTTGTTCCAGAAAAGAACGTTATCCTGATCAAAGGTAACGTACCAGGTGCTAAGAAATCTCTTATCACTATCAAATCAGCAGTTAAAGCTGCTAAATAATAAGGAAAGGGGAAATCAGTCGAAATGGCAAACGTAACATTATTTGACCAAACTGGTAAAGAAGCTGGTGAAGTAGTTCTTAACGATGCAATCTTTGGTATCGAACCAAATGAAGCTGTTGTCTTTGATGTCATCATCAGCCAACGTGCTAGCCTTCGTCAAGGAACTCACGCAGTCAAGAACCGTTCAGCAGTACGCGGCGGCGGACGCAAACCATGGCGCCAAAAAGGAACTGGACGTGCTCGTCAAGGTTCTATCCGCTCACCACAATGGCGTGGCGGTGGCGTTGTTTTCGGACCAACTCCACGTTCATACGGCTACAAACTTCCACAAAAAGTTCGTCGTTTGGCTCTTAAATCTGTATATTCAGAAAAAGTTGCTGACAACAAATTTGTAGCTGTGAACTCATTAGAATTTGCAGCTCCTAAAACTGCTGAATTCGCAAAAGTTCTTGCAGCGTTGAGCATTGATTCAAAAGTCCTTGTTATTCTTGAAGAAGGTAACGAATTTGCAGCACTTTCTGCACGTAACCTTCCTAATGTAAAAGTTGCAACTGCAACTACTGCAAGTGTTCTTGATATTGCTAACGCAGACAAACTTCTTGTGACACAAGTAGCTATCTCTAACATCGAGGAGGTTCTTGCGTAATGAACTTGTATGACGTAATCAAAAAACCTGTCATCACAGAAAGCTCAATGGGCCAACTTGAAGCAGGGAAATATGTATTTGAAGTTGACACTCGTGCACACAAACTCTTAATCAAGCAAGCTGTCGAAGCTGCCTTTGAAGGTGTTAAAGTTGCCAACGTCAACACAATCACTGTGAAACCAAAAACAAAACGCGTAGGTCGTTATGTTGGTAGCACAAACAAAGTTAAAAAAGCGATTATCACATTGACTGCTGACTCTAAAGCAATCGAATTGTTCGCTACAGCTGAAGCTGAATAATCAAAGGAGGAATAACACGTGGGTATTAAAGTTTATAAACCAACGACAAATGGCCGTCGTAACATGACTTCTTTGGATTTCGCTGAAATCACAACAAGCACGCCTGAGAAATCATTGCTTGTTTCATTGAAGAAAACAGCTGGTCGTAACAACAATGGTCGTATCACTGTTCGTCACCACGGTGGTGGTCACAAACGTCACTATCGTTTGATTGACTTCAAACGTAACAAAGACGGTGTGGAAGCAGTTGTCAAAACTGTTGAGTACGATCCAAACCGTACTGCTAACATCGCCCTTGTACACTACACTGACGGTGTCAAAGCTTACATCATTGCACCAAAAGGTCTTGAAGTAGGTCAACGCATCGTTTCTGGTCCAGATGCCGATATTAAAGTTGGTAACGCACTTCCACTTGCTAACATCCCAGTTGGTACTGTAATTCACAACATCGAGTTGAAACCAGGCCACGGCGGTGAATTGGTTCGTGCTGCTGGTGCTTCTGCACAAGTATTGGGTGCTGAAGGGAAATACGTACTTGTCCGTCTTCAATCTGGCGAAGTTCGTATGATCCTTGGCACATGTCGTGCAACTATCGGTTCAGTTGGTAACGAGCAACAATCACTTGTTAACCTTGGTAAAGCCGGCCGTAGCCGTTGGAAAGGTATCCGCCCAACAGTCCGCGGTTCTGTAATGAACCCTAACGATCACCCACACGGTGGTGGTGAAGGTAAAGCACCAGTTGGACGTAAAGCGCCATCTACTCCTTGGGGTAAACCTGCGCTTGGTCTTAAAACTCGTAACAAAAAAGCTAAATCTGACAAACTTATTGTTCGTCGTCGTAACGATAAATAATTCAGTCGCTTAGTTAAATAATCATCCGCCAGCTCGGTAGTGTGCATTTTGCACACAGGCCGCTGTGGTACTATATTTTAAAGGAGAAAACTACAAAATGGGACGTAGTCTTAAAAAAGGACCTTTCGTCGATGAGCATTTGATGAAAAAAGTTGAAGCTCAAGCAAACGACGAAAAGAAAAAAGTCATCAAAACTTGGTCACGTCGTTCAACGATCTTCC
>CAUTON010000071.1:0-7268 GCA_963539895.1 uncultured Streptococcus sp.
CTTATAGAGTACCATAAAATAGTAAAAATGGGGTGAAAAACCTTTCTTTTCGTGCACTTAAAAACAGGAAAAAAACAAAACCTATTCCAAATCAGTAAAGACTCTGATGCTTAGAATAGGTTTTTTATGGGCATGACAAGGTTAACTTAATGACATTGAGACCTTACCGTCTTCTTTCGTTATTCTTAATTCAAATCATTATTTTCCATAATGGCATCGATAAAGCCGTAGTCCAAGGTTTCTTGAGCAGACATCCAGTTGTCACGCTCTGCATCCGCATGGACTTTTTCGATGGACTGGCCTGAGTTTTTAGCCAGAATTTCTTCCAAATTGTTACGGGTTTTGAGCAGGTGCTCAGCCGCGATAGCCATATCGGTCTGCTGGGTACCACCACCAGTACCACCCATCGGTTGGTGAATCATGTATTCAGCGTTTGGCAGCATGAAGCGTTTGCCCTTGGCACCACTTGAGGCGATGATAGTCCCCATAGAGGCTGCCATCCCCATGACAATGGTTTGCACATCAGACTTGATAAAGTTCATGGTGTCGACGATGGCAAGACCTGCAGACACTGAGCCACCAGGGGTATTGACATAGAGATAGATGTCTTTGGTATTGTCTTGGGCATCGAGGAACAAGAGCTGCGCAATGATAGAATTGGCCATATTGTCCTCAACTGTACCTGTCAACATAATGATGCGGTCCTTGAGCAGGCGTGAATAAATGTCGTAAGAGCGTTCGCCGCGGGAAGTTTGTTCAATAACTACTGGAATCATATGATTACTCCTTTTTCTCTACAATTTTCAATTTTGGATAGGATTATTATAGCTTTTTGGTCAGAAAAGGTCAAATATAAAACTCGTGTCTAGCAAATGAGGGAAAAAATTTTCAAAAGAAAACTTCAACAGCCATTCTGCCCTATCGTTTCTAACTGTTTTAAAAATTCAATTACAAAAAAGCCAGAACAGCTGTTCTAGCCTTTAGATTTTCGTCAATTTGGTTGCGTGGTCTGGCGAAGTATCGTAGACCTTGAAGTCTGTCCCGACGCCCAAATCTGCTTGGGCTAGCTGGTTGACCATGGTCATGTGGGCTAACTCCTTGATATTGTTTTCTTTGGACAGGTGACCCAGATAGATTTTCTTGGTTCTATTACCAAGGGTGCGAATCATGGCATCAGCGCCGTCTTCGTTACAAAGGTGGCCTTTGTCAGAGAGAATCCGCTGCTTGAGATTCCATGAGTAGGAGCCAGCTCGCAAGATTTCGATGTCGTGATTGGACTCGATTAGATAGGCATCGGCATTTTCCACAATGCCTGCCATGCGGTCAGACACATAACCCGTGTCGGTCAGCATGACAAAGCTCTTGTCATCTTTCATAAATCGGTAAAACTGTGGGTCTGCCGCATCGTGACTGACACCAAAGGACTCCACATCCAAGTCACCAAAGGTCAGAACCTTGCCCCGTTCAAATATATGCTTTTGCTCCGTATCAATCTTTCCAAGTTTACCTTCCATGGCATCCCAGGTAGCCTGATTGGCGTAGATGTCCATCCCATACTTGCGAGCTAAGACCCCAATCCCGTGAATGTGGTCGCTGTGCTCATGGGTGACTAGAATCGCATCCAGCTGGGCTGGATCACGGTCAATCTCCGCCAACAGACTGGTGATTTTCTTCCCAGAAAGCCCCGCATCTACTAAAATTCGTTTCTTTGGCGTTTCAATGTAGAAGGAATTGCCACTGGAGCCTGACGCTAAAATACTATATTGAAAACCTTGTTCTTCCATGCTCTCCTATTCTTCCTCTTCTGCGTCCTCGTCCCACTCGTCGAGGATGATTTCCTTATTATAAGGCAGGACAATGGTAAAGGTAGACCCATGCCCGTACTCGCTCTTTGCCCAGATAAAGCCCTTATGTTGCTTGACGATTTCCTTGGCGATAGCCAATCCCAGACCAGAGCCCCCTTGCGCCCTACTCCTTGCCTTGTCCACTCGGTAGAAGCGGTCAAAGATTTTCGGTAAGTCAGCCTTTGGAATGCCCAGACCTTCGTCTGAGATAGAGACGAAGAGCTGACTATCGGTCGTTTTCATGCTAAAGGTAATCTTGCCGCCGTCTGGTGAATACTTGATGGCGTTGTTGAGAATATTATCAATAACCTGGATCATCTTGTCCGTATCAATCTCCATCCAGACAGGCACGACTGGATAGTCACGGACAATCGTGTATTCTTTATCTTCATTTTGACTCTTCATCTGATCAAATCGATTGAGAATAAAGGTCACAAAGGCGGTGAAGTTAATCAATTCCAACTCCAACGTTTTGACCTGATTGTCAATCCGCGACAGGGCTAAAAGGTCTGAAATCATCCGCATCATGCGATTGGTTTCATCCAGCGATACCTTAACAAAATTTGGCGCCACAGATTCAGTGAGAGCCCCCTCATCCAGAGCTTCTAGATAGGACTTGACAGAGGTCAGCGGTGTCCGCAATTCGTGCGACACATTGGAGACAAAAAGTCTACGCTCTCGCTCTTCCTTGGCCTGCTCAGTCATGTCATGCAGGACCACTACAATCCCTGAAATGAGTCCACTTTCGCTACGAATGGTGGCAAAATTAGCCCGCAGGGTTAGATATTCACCGTTTTCATTGGTGTGGTCTAACACCATCTCGGGTGTCTGAATGAGTAAATCACGAAACTGATACTCATCGAGAATGTCCAAGACCTTGAGCAAATCTTCTAAATTCGCTTCTTTGGCTGTAATCCCCAGCTGTTTTTGGGCCATGTCATTGATCATGATGATTTGACCCAGCCTATTGGTCGCAATCACTCCATCACTCATATAGGAAAGGATAGAGGACAGGCGGACCTTTTCCTGCTCTAGATTTTCCTGAGTTAAGCGAATGACTTCCGACAGATCATTGAGCGAATCGGTCATATCCGTAATCTCAGGGCTACCTCGTAAGTCTAATATGTCAGAATAATCCCCAGCAATCAGAGCCTTGACCTTGTCATTCATTTGCTTAATTTGTTTCACATCGCGGCGATTTTCCAAAATGAGAAAGAGCAAAATGATGACAAAGCCAATGACAATGTCGATAAACCAAAATTCAGGTTGCTGGATAATATAGCGTAATTGATTAATCATTTCCTTTTATGTAATACCCAACTCCACGACGAGTCAAAATATACTCTGGACGACTCGGTGTATCTTCGATCTTCTCACGCAGGCGACGTACAGTCACATCCACCGTCCGCACATCCCCAAAATAATCATAGCCCCAGACAGTCTCGAGCAGGTGCTCGCGCGTCATGACCTGCCCCATATGATTGGCCAAATGATGGAGCAACTCAAACTCGCGATGGGTCAATTCCAGTTCCTTGCCACGTTTTTTAGCCACAAAGGCATCTGGCAGGATGGTCAATTCCCCAATGACCAATTCAGGCGTCCCAACTGGTTCCAAATCAGTTTGAGTATCCATCAGCTCTGACCGACGAAGCAAGGCTTTCACACGCGCTTGCAATTCGCGATTAGAAAAGGGCTTGGTCACATAGTCATCCGCCCCGATTTCAAGACCGATAACCTTATCGAACTCGCTATCTTTAGCCGACAGCATCAGGATGGGAACATTACTAGTTTTGCGGATATTCCGGGCAACCTCGAGACCATCGATTTCTGGTAACATGAGGTCCAAAATGACTATATCTGGCTTTTCTTCCTCAAAGACCTCCAAGGCTTCACGGCCGTCAAAAGCTGTCACCACTTCGTAGCCCTCTCGTGTCATGTTAAATTTGATAATGTCTGAAATTGGTTTTTCGTCATCAACGACAAGTATTTTCTTCATAGTTTTTTTTCCTTAAGTGTTTTTTGTCATTATACCAAAAAAACATATTTTTTTCATTACGAGGATATCAATCACAAGCCGTGTTATATTTTATGACATAACAAAATGTAAATTGTCTGAATTTACTTGACTTTTAATATTGGAAATGGTATAATTTCCCTACATCACATCATTTTCCCTAAGGAGAGATACTATGGCTTTAGTTGAATTTAAAAACGTCAATAAATACTATGGAGACTACCATGCCCTCCGCGATATCAATCTTAGTTTTGAGGAAGGTCAGGTTGTTGTCTTACTTGGCCCATCTGGATCTGGTAAGTCCACATTGATTCGTACGATCAACGGACTGGAAGCCATTGAAGAAGGAACCCTGACTGTAACTGGTCACGACATTAGTAAAGCGACCAATAAAGATCTAGTTGACCTCCGCAAGGAAGTCGGCATGGTCTTCCAGCATTTCAATCTGTATCCTCATAAAACTGTGCTCGAAAATGTCACATTGGCACCGATTAAAGTGCTTGGCATCGACAAAAAAACTGCCGAAGCGACCGCTAAGACATACCTGGAGTTCGTAAACCTCTGGGACCGCAAGGATTCTTATCCCGCTATGCTGTCAGGTGGCCAAAAACAACGGGTAGCCATTGCACGCGGTCTAGCCATGCACCCTGAGCTCCTCCTCTTTGACGAACCGACTTCCGCGCTTGACCCAGAGACCATCGGGGACGTGCTGGCGGTTATGCAAAAATTAGCCAAGGATGGGATGAATATGATTGTCGTGACCCACGAGATGGGCTTTGCCCGCGAGGTTGCTGACCGCATCATCTTCATGGCAGAAGGCCAAGTACTCGTCGACACGACGGATGTCAATGGTTTCTTTGACAATCCAACGGAACCACGCGCTAAGCAATTCCTCAGCAAGATTATCAATCACGAATCTGAATATGTAAAACCTTAGGAGGTCCCTATGAAAAAGAGAATCCTCACGATCCTTCTCGCACTTTCAGTCCTTTTAGTCGGACTGGGTGCTGCGACCCTTGTTAATCCAACAGCCACTTCTGCTGACGATACCAGGGACTTGCTCTCTAGCGATCAGGTCCAAGAAATCATCGATCGGGGCGTACTCCGAGTTGGAGTCAAACAGGACGTCCCAAACTTTGGTTACCTCAACCCTGACACCAATGAATTCGAAGGCATGGAAGTTGAGATTGCCAAAAAAGTGGCAGACGAGCTAGGGGTAGATATCGAGTACACGCCTGTCACAGCTGCCACCCGTGGTCCTCTTCTTGACAATGGTCAGGTGGATATGGTCATTGCCACCTTTACCATCACTGAAGAGCGCAAAGAGCTCTACAACTTTACCTCTGCCTACTATACAGATGCAGTTGGTTTCTTGGTCAATAAGGATTCTGGCATCGAAACCTTTGAAGACCTAGATGGCAAAACCATCGGTGTCGCCCAAGGCTCCATCACTCAGACGCTGATCAGCGACTTGGCGGACGAATACGGGATTGACGTTTCCTTTGCAGAGCTAGGCTCTTACCCAGAACTCTCTGTCTCTCTGCGAGCACATCGCACTGATGCCTTCTCTGTTGACCAGTCTATTCTATCAGGCTATGTATCTTCTAAGTCTGAGCTCATGGACTTCAGTTTTTCAGCTTCTGAGTATGGAATTGTGACGAAAAAATCTAACACTGAACTCAATGACTATCTGACTAGCCTAGTTGACAAATGGGCTGAAGATGGTACCTTGCAAGAAATCTACGACAATAACGGCCTGACTCCAGTCACTGAGACAGATGCCTAGAAAGGAGAACTGATGACGCTACTAACGACAAGCAGCCCATACGCTTGGGAAAACTGGGTGAGCTATTTTCAAGATTTCCCGACGTTCTTTGGAGGCTTCCTCTTCACATTAGCCATCTCTATCGGAGCATTAACTCTCGCTATGGTCTTAGGGATTATCTTTGGAGCCATGTCTGCGACGAAAAATAAAGCACTCAAGCTCATCGCCCGTATCTATGTCGAATTTTATCAGAATACTCCACTCTTAGTGCAGTTTATGATTATCTACTACGGCTTCCCACTCATCTCAAATTACGTCCTCATGCCGTCCATCTACTGGACAGCGGTCATCTGTGTCGGCCTCTATCACGGTGCCTACATCGCTGAGGTCATCCGTTCAGGGATTGAGTCGGTGCCATCTGGTCAGACCGAAGCTGCTCTATCGCAGGGCTTTACCTTCGTTGACACCATGCGCTTGATTATCCTTCCCCAAGCTATCCCAGCTATCCTACCACCTTTGACCAACCAAGTGGTTAACCTGATTAAAAATACGGCTACTGTGGCCATCATATCTGGTGCGGATATCATGTTCTTGACCAAATCTTGGTCCGCCTTAAACGGTAACTACATTCCAGCCTTCGCTGGAGCTGCTCTTCTCTACTTCATCATGTGTTTCCCTGTTGCTAGTCTAGGACGCCGCATCGAAGAGAGAAATAAAACCCGCTATTCTATGTAAGGAGGCCATCGATGCAATACGTATTAGAACTACTCAAACCATCTACCTTCCGCCTCCTCTTTAACGGGCTGGTCCTTACCGTTGAGATTTCCGCAATCTCGGTGGTCCTGTCCCTGATTTTCGGGACCATCCTTGCCATCATGCGCAATGGAAAAAACAAGCCCCTCAAGTGGATTGCGACCATCTATATCGAGTTTGTGCGGAACGTGCCAAACTTGCTCTGGATTTTCACGGTCTTTCTGGTCTTCCAGATGAAGTCAACGCCAGCTGGTATCACAGCCTTTACCATCTTTACGACAGCAGCTATGGCTGAGATTATCCGAGGCGGGCTCAATGCCATTGACCCTGGGCAAAACGAAGCAGGACTTTCACAAGGATTCACTTCCTTCCAGATTATGACCCTGATTATCATGCCCCAAGCCATCCGCAAGATGCTGCCAGCTATCATTTCGCAGATTGTAACGGTCATCAAGGACTCCAGCTTCCTTTATTCTGTTATCGCCCTGCAGGAACTATTTGGCGCCAGCCAAATCCTGATGGGTCGCTATTTCGAAGCAGAGCAAGTCTTTGCCCTCTATATCATCGTAGCCCTCATCTACTTCGTCATCAACTTCGCCATCTCCTCCTACTCCCGCTACCTTGCCAAATCATGGGCCGACAGTGTGGAATAACTCCTTTCCCCATAGTAAGCAACAAAAAGCTCTACTTATTTGTACTTAGGTAGAGCTTTTATCGTGTATTAAAATAGAAATCCTAGTTAAATATTGGTATATCTCTCTAAAATATATCCTTCTGCTTCCTTACTCCAAATACCATCTGTCCTTTCTAAAATTTGGTTGAGAGTTATATCAAACTTATCTACATCAGACAATGCAAATCTTTCAAAATATTTATGAGTATATATTAATTT